>DATFJH010000106.1:0-9660 GCA_035269265.1 Candidatus Absconditabacterales bacterium | reverse complement strand
AAAATTATTTCTGAGTTAAATTAGGCTGCGAGTTTCATTTTCTTTATTTTTTAATATCCAATTTTACTTCCTTTGTATTTATTTTTCTTGTTTTTTATTTTCTTTATCTCCTTTATTTTCTACTTTCTTGTCAGTTTTTTCTGTTGTTTTCTTTTCTACTTTCTTGTCTACTTCTTTATCTACTTCTTTTCCACCCATATTTACTTCTTTTTTAATTTCTTTAGTTTTTTTTGATTCTCCGGATTTTCATTTTTTAAATTGCAATTTTTCAAACCAATTATTTAATTTTAATCATCTTGTCTCTAGATGATTGTAAGAAAAATCAGACAATGGTTTTTTGGAAAAAATCCTACCAAATGTTCATTTTCGAGCATTTTTTATAGTATTTTTTCAAGTATTCCATGTATTTACTACACCATTTACTATAGGTTGTACTGTGGCTCTTACTGCTCACTCAAGTGCTGTTCCTCCAGCTATAATTGGACTAAGCGGTATATTCATAGCTTTATGATACCATTTACCATGATTCCAGGCTCCTAGCAAAATATCTTTTACCCTTTTTGCTGTATCAGCAGTTATTTCACATCATTCTTTTCACATTGTTTTTAGTGTAATAAACAAATCTGCAGCTGTTGTCACAGTTGTTCATCATAGCCTAATAGGCATAGCAAGAGTATTTCATGCTCTATTTATAGTGTTTCACATAACATTAACTTTTGATTTAAACATTTTTATTATAAATAAAAAATACAATTTGTCAAATTATTTAATAGATTAAATCATAAAATTTGACAAATAAAAGTCTTTGGACTATAATATACAAAGAGAAATTTATTTATTATTTTTTATTTAATCATGGTTAATACAGAAAATATAGCTGAAGAAAATAAGATTTCTTTAGAAGATATCAAAAAAAATCCAAATCAAATTTCTCAGTTGTCTTATGAAGATTTGAAAAGTTTTTTTGATCAAGAAAAAGATACTGATGATTATGATCTTATAAGTTCTTTGTCAAAAGAACTTGGATCTAGAAAACAAAAAGAAGAAATTCAAGAAAATCCAGAACTTCAAAAAAAACTTGCAGAAGACAAGATTAAACAAGATCAAGAAAATGCTAAAAAACGACAAGAAATGTCGGATCAAAGAAAAAAAAATAAACAAGAGCAATCTGATCAAGAAAAAGATCTGAGGTCACAATTATTTGAAAGAGACAAAAAAATTAATTCTCTAGAAGAGAAGATCAAAGCAATGAAATTGAAGTTAACAGAAATTACAACAAGAAATTCAAGCAATTTAAATGATGTTTTGGAGGCCAAAAAATCTTGAAATTCTGAAAAGTTAGAAGAACTTTTAGCTGAAAATAAAAGACTTAAAGAAGAAAAAGCGACAATGAAACAAGAGGTCTTAAAATATCCTTGAGGTAATATTAGAACGCTTAGAACTAGACGAATTACAGGTTGAATTACATTAAATTCTTCTAAAACAGAGAAATGAAGAAAAGTAGAGTTGAATATGAATAGGCTTTGATTGGTCAAAAATTTACGTACTCGTAGAAAGCTGAATAAGACAATTAGAAAATTTAATGATATAGGTAGCGATCCAAAAAAATGAGTGATCTATATTATGTCCAAGGCAAATAAACGTCAATGATGAATTATTAGATCAGAATTTAAAAAGATATGGAATACTTTGACAATAAGGGATAAAGACAAGTTTGATGAGATATTTAATAAGCAAAAAAAGAAATTTATTGATGATTTATTTGGCAATATGTCAGGTAAGTTGACCGTAAGAGATGAAAAAATAAAAGAATCAATAAGCAGAAGAATTGATTACTATCAAAAAGCTTACAAAAGAAAAATGATGACAGTTTAGAAACGCTTCAACGTTGCAATGATGAAACGTTTAAACGATTTATATTAATACTATTATAAAAAATGAAAACACTAAAAGAGACAGTAGATTATATCCACAACTACATGACTGAATATGATAATTCAGCAGAAGTCATAGAGAAAGATGTGTTGTACGATATGATGGAGGAAGAATTGCTGGATACAGTACAAGATGTTTTGACAGAAGAAGATCTCAAAACATGGGTCAATAGTAAAGATGATACTTATTTGGACAAAATACTAAATGAAAGATTAGAAAATTATCCTGGTCTTTTGGAAGACATCAAAAATGATATTTTGAATGAGTATGTAAGTTGAGACGCAGATTCCGATTAATCGGAACAACGTCGAAACAATACCGGCGATTTGACTCTGGCCTATCGGAGGAACACAGTCGGTATGAGTTGAGAGTAGTTTATTTGTAATTTAAGATCATGGCAATAAAAACTAATACAAGAGATGTGGTAAATTTATGAGAGAATATAAAAAATATATCTGGAATTGGATGAATAGTACCAGACACACTTTTGTGATTAGCCGAAACTCTAGAAAATAGGATTGTGTTAGATGCTACTACGGCTCAATTTTTTGAAAACATTGAAAAAGGGTTGGATATTGATCAGCAAATAAGTGGTTTACAAACAAAAATAACAGATGATACAAAAAAGATTAAAAGACCAACTTCTTTGCCAAGTCTTTTGAGGGTATGACCTAGAAACTTTGATATTTCCACTTGAGATGTCTTTAGTTTGGTAAATACTATTACGTCTCTGGAAACAGCAGAACAAGATAAAGTAGCATTAAATAATGCTATAGAAGATAATAGTGATGTTATCAGAAACAATAAAGGTAAGGATAAAACACAGGTAGACGCAAGAAATGAAGCGGCAAACAATAAGCAAATTATTAATTATGATATCAGAGAAACAGATAGGATAATACCCTTGTTGAGAGAGCTAAAAGAATTGCAGAATTTCAAAAAGAATTACTGATCTATTTTGGATAGTAGACAAAAAGAATTTAAAGACATAAAGAAATTAGTTTATAATTTTGATTCTTCAAAGACTTTTAAAAGTGTTAGTGATCCTTCAAATCCAGATTTGAATAGTTTTAAATATAAAGATACACTTTGAGTTCCTATACCATTAAAGACAGTTTTTTTTGGTAGTAGAGCTCCTATAAATCCTGAATACGCTATTTGTGATACAGAAACAGGTAAAAAAATAGAATATGATGGTGGATATAAACTTACAATAAATTGAAAAGATGTAAAAGTAAAATGAATTAAAATAGATGGTAATGAATTAAAGATAGATGGATTGGAAATAGAGCCTATTGAAGATGTTAAGTTTCCTATTACTATAAAATTTAATATAAGATGAAGTCAACAAAGTACTAAATCTTGAGCATATTTAGATTTTTTCAAGCCATTAACTATAAATATGGAGGCACCTAAAATGTCTCAATCTGACCGTATAAGAAATTATGACACATACAATAGCACAAATATAATTGATGATAGAATACAAGCAGAATATGATAATAAACGTAAAGATCGGGAAAATGAATTTATTCGAGAACTTTTGCGTACAAATGGAAATGAAGCAGAAGTAAATAAAATATATGAAAATGAAACATTGAGAAAGGAACTTATAGATAGAATACATGCAAATCCTGGTGTTACATTTCCAGTGTTGGATATAGCACCATTAAAAAATGAATTTAGAAACAAAATTACTGATGATAGTGATTCTTCAAAAGTGCCACTACAATATTTAGTAAGTGACAATGCTTTTATAGATTATTTGCGTAACAATATTGCAAAAAATGTAGAAGATTTCTTAAAAAAGAAAGTAAAAAAAGACGTAGATGGAAATATGACTTTACGTAACAATATATTGACTACGTTCACAGGTTTTCAAACTAATATGGAAAATATTTTGAGAGATGATGCTTCTGTTCGTACAACTGCCGAATCTACAATTGGTTTAGCTCGTACAAATGGTAGACGCAGAAGAGATAATTATATGAGATTTATGGTTGGAAAATCAGAAAGTCTTAAAGATCAAAATTTGAAACTTAACGATAAAGATCATAAATATAGTATCGATCTTTCGTGTGAGACTATGAATAAATTGGTAGCAAATATCGAAGTTGATGGGCAAAAAATTGCTCTAGCTGGAAGAAACTTAAAAGAGTTGATGAGAAGTATTATAAATTCAGGAAGAATTGAAAGTAATAAAGTAGCTGTACATGTAGCATTTGGAGCAATGAAAACAATGATCAAAATGATGAAGGCAAACAATATGAATATAGATGTTCGTAATGGAGCTGGTAACTTAATAGAGACGAAACTAAATGATGATATCTTAACGATAAACGAAGTAGATAATACTGGAAAGAGAGTTAGTAAAGTTTTTGATGAAGAACATTTCAAAAATTTAAAAGATTTCAACACATTAGATATTGCTCTTGGACAATTGGCATGAGATTTTCATAGAAATATGCATTATTATAATCAAGATTATAGAAGAGCAACACAATATACTAGAGTTAACAGATTGATGAAGTACGATCCTAGAGGTACTCGAGGACTTCGTCGAATTAGAAAAATGTGGAATTGGAAAAAGAAAAATACATTAGATTTTGAATTCCCACAAACAGCAGTAACTGTATGAGACAAAACAGCAAATATTTCTTTTGAAAAAGGTAAATTTACCGTGAATATGTGAGACAAAGAATATGTGACTAAAAATATAGGTAGAATGATGAAAAAGAACAGAGAATTTGATGGTATGCAGATGGAAATTATGGCTGCCATTAACTCTAGATATGTAGAAATGTTGCGTGCAAACCCTAGAATAGCTAAGACAAATTTTGGTGTTTATCAACCTAGGTTAGGTAGATTATATATTTTAGACTCTAATGGTTGATTAAATTATATTAATTGAGGAAGAAGATTGGTTAGTGGTCGCACACAGTGACAATGATATGGAAAAATTATGACTAGAAATATGCCAAATTCTATGACTCCTGTGACTAGTGAGTCTGAGATTGCACAATTTTGGCAAAATCCACTATTAGGGGGAAGGGTTGTAAAGTCTATGATGAGAAGACTTGGATGAATATAGAATAACTTAAGTATATTTCAATAATTAAAATCCAACGATTTGCTTGGATTTTTTATTTTTTGGAAAAGACACTAGGTGTAAAGAGATTTTTTAAGCATAAAAAAGCCCCTTAAAATTTGACAAAAAAAGCATTTCCAACTATAATTAAGTAACAATTTATTACTTATAGTGACAAAATGCTTAAATGAAAGGGTAGCCCACATTTAGAAGACATTCAAAACCAGATTAATTCTGTGACCTGAAATATGGAGAATATGGCTAATATTGTTGCAAAACACAAAGCCGATATTTTTTCTTTGCTTCAAGATAATATTGCAGAAAAACCTGAAGATGAAAAAATCCTTAAAGATCTTAGAGATACCTTGAATGATAAAAAAAATGAATTTGAAAAAGATTTGTGAAAATCTTCCAATAAAATTGATTTAAGTAAAAACGATGAATTAATAAAGTTTTGGGAAAATAAAATTAATTGATCTTATATTTGAGCTAAGTCTACTACAAAACAAAATGATGAGATAACGGTTTTAATAAAAGATGCTTTAGATAAGATTCAACATTTAGATGAGCAAAACAATAATTGGACTTTGTTTGGTTGAAAGACATTTGATATAAGTAACATCAAAAAAAATACAAAGCTACCAGAGATATCAAGCATCTTGAATGCGACAGATACATCTACTTTAAACAAAAATATAGATAATTTTGTCAAATGAGTTAGAAAAACTAAAAATCCATTTCATATACAACATAGTAAATTATATACCCAACCTATAGATACACAAAGAGACGTTTCTATACGTATTACTTTGTATTTGTATTTTATAAATACAATGGTTGAAGAAAATGCCATGACTCAAAGTTTATACACAAAGCTTAAGGATGATTTAGAGAATCAAATTATTAATTTGGAAATTTCTAAAATTAAATGAATTTATAATGTAAAAAAGGAGTTAGAAAATGTAGAACCAGAACATGAGACATTGAAAGATATTAATCAAAAAGCGTGAGACATAGATTTTTGATCAGAAAAATACTGACCATCAAATATCAAAAAGACACAAAATCTAACAACTGAATTTGAAAATTGACTTGCTACAGATATAGAGACTTACAAGATTGATTCTTCTATTCTTGTTACTAATCCAAACTATCAAGTTAAACTAAGAAATATTTCTGGAGATGTAACGGAATTTAGTGTTGATAAAGATGATTTTTCTGAAGTAGATTTACTTATAGACGTAAATGGTAAGGATATTAAATTAGGTAAAATATGAATCCAAAATAAATACTGATGATCTACAGATGCAGATTTTAATATTGAATTAGATAATTTAGGGTCTATTAAATCACAACTGACACAAGCAGAGATTGCTAGTGTTTTCCCTCTTGAACTAGATATGCCTGTTCAGTGAATAAAAAATGTAAAAAATCCAGCTAGATGAAAAGTAGGACTGACAAAAGATATTCACATCAAATTAGATATAGATGGATGATGACCAATTCCATATGATCCAATAATTGATTGAAACGATCTTGATGATGAATTGGATGTTAATTTCTCAGATATGAAACAAACCATTAAAGACGTTGCCAATGAAAGGACTTACAATGAAGACTCTAGAGAATATGTAGAGTGATTAAAAAACAAAAATACCAAATTTGGTAGAATGCTTTTGGCATCAAAACAAGCTATGTTTGGAGATTTGTTTAGACTTAGAAAATTTAAAAAACATAGAAAAAATATAGATAGTACAAAAACAAAATTAAATATTCGTGGAGATCGAGCAAATATAGCAAAAGTACATGGATGACAATGAGTAAAATCTGTTATGGAGCTTACACAAGCAGAATATCCAGTAGTTTACGACAAGATTTATGATTTATCTTACAGATTTTATAAGGGCTGATCTACTATGTCAGCTTGACAATTTGAGACAGAACTGAAACAAATATTTGATTCTGTAGATGCAAGAGACCTAAAAGATGATTTAGAGGCAAAATGAGTTGATATAGATAAATCAGCTTCTGACATACTTATGTCTTTGGAGATACAAAAGGCACAAAATGAACTTACGTACCAAATATCACAGGCAGTTGACGCTGCTTTACCTAATGCTTCATCTACACTCAATGCAAATCAAGCAGCAGCTTTATCTACAGATATTGCCAATAGATGCAAAAATTTCACCAGAAATCACAAAATTATGCCACAACTTTTTCAACATTACAACAAGATTGCACCAAAATGAGATCAACTAAATTTAAATGATTCATATGAAAATATTTCAACACATTTGGTGGCTCATTTAGATAGTTTGTCTATGGTTATGGAACAGTCTATGACCAATAAAGTTAAATTAAATATTAAGTTTTTGGCAAAATGACATTCTACAGATTATGTAGAAGCCAAAAAATGAGAAAGACAAAAACGATGGAATCCACTATCAAGACTTTGAAATACTATGTATGCAAATGGATATAAGTGGCGAAGATTTCCTACCAAAGTATTGGCTACTTGAGGAACAGCAGCATTGTCAACTGTCTTGCTTGGGCCAATATGATGAATAGTTGCGGGTTCGCTTGTGGCAGGTTCTTTAGCTTCAGGTAAAAAAGCTGCTCAAGTACAAAGAAAAAAACATTCAATAGAAAGAGAATATATCAAAGATAGAAAAAATCAAACAGATATTGCCAATGAAGAAGATTTGTTAAAATTACAATATTTAAAAGATATTTGAAATTATGAAGACATCAAAACAGAAATGGATAGGTTATTGAGTCAATCTAGTTTTTCTCAAAAAGATAAAGATGATTTATTTTGACTTCTCTCTAGGATTATAGCTTGATTGGATCATCAAAAGAAAACTGGTCACAATGCATTTTCGATAGATGAAACTGTTAATTGATCTAGACCAGAACAAATAGAAATTCAAAAAGATGCTAATTATAACAAAGCAATGTCGAATTTACATAAGTTGAAAGATTTAGCATTTAAAAGACTTCAACTAGACAATGTAAATTTAGATGAAGATGATATTAGATCTGATATGCAGTATCAGTCTTATTCTAGTGGATATAAATGAGATTTCAAAAAATTCTTAAAGTTATTTAAAAAAGATAGAAGAAAAGAGACACGAAAAACTTGAGCTAGGACAGCCGCAATTTATGGTGCTGTATGATGAATAACAGCTGGAATAGCACATTTTATAGATGCAGCATGATCTGAAGAAGTAGCAGTTGCTGCCGCTGAAAGAACAGGTGATATGACTACATGAATTGAAGATCTTTGAACTGCAGATGTACTGTATGAACTATGAAAATTTGATGCCGGATCTGAATTGTCCAATGAAATATGAGATCAACTTTCATCCTTACCAGCTAATGCTACAAAAATTCAAGTAGATTATTTTGCTTGAGTAGATGGTACACCAGCCTATGCAGCATCATTTATAGATGATATGGTACAAGATCAAGCTAAAGAAATATTTGATTTGTTAGATTCTGGAAGTTTTTCTCAAGCTACTGTAGAAAGTGCACAAAAAGTTATATCTGACAATGGTATAGATAGCATGATTGATTTTTCAAAAGGTGAGTGAGCTGATATTGGAAATAGAAATTTATTTGCTATTAGGAATCTAGAATGAGTACATGAGTTATTGAAACAAATAGACGGTAAAAATATAGACGTAGAATTCAATTTTGACCAGTCAGACTCTATTATATGAGATGCATCTTATGTGCCAAACGATAGATTGTCAGGACTTGATATCAAAGCTGTAGTAGATGAAGTGCCTGATGATATAGAACCACCTACTTGATGATGAGGTGAATGGCGAGCATGACAGTGAGTCTATAATGAAGACAACAAACATAAAGGTCAAGAAAATATTTAATTTTATAAAATAAAAACACAAAAATGTCTTTTCAAAAATCTAATATAGAATTTATAAAAAATATGCTTATGAAAGTTGGCTTTCAAGACAACGAAGCTATGCCTTCTTTGATAGAGCAGACATTGTTAGTATTCAATGATCGACTACAAACAGAGATACTGACAGCTTTGTCTGATGATCAGATGGATCAATTTGATAAATTGATATCTTCAGACCCGGACGACCAAAAAATATATGATTTTTTCAATAAATCAATCCAAGATTTTGACAATTTTATGGATTGATTATACGATAAATTTGAGAAAATGTATATATCAGAATACAAAAAATCTTTATCAAAATAAATTTTTTCTATATTTATATACACACATCTTTATATAATGATGGGTGGATTTTTTTATTCAAATAATTATACTTCAGATTATCAATTTTCAATTATCAATTTTCAATTATTATGATCTACAATCCATACGATCACTACTTCAACAAAGCAAAGCAGCAGTGATACAAAGCTCGTAGCGCTTTCAAATTAGAGGAAATTCAAAATAAATTCAAACTAATCGACAAAAACACAAAAACTATTTTGGATATATGATGTGCTCCTGGTAGTTGGATGCAATACACATCTGGTTTACTTACATCTATGAAAGTAAATGATTTTCAGATTATTTGATTTGATATCAAAGAAAGTACTGTGAACCTTCCCAATGTTCATACCTATATACAAGATGTTACCGATACAGA
>DATFJH010000105.1:0-6417 GCA_035269265.1 Candidatus Absconditabacterales bacterium | reverse complement strand
TTTTTACCAGCTTTTCCAATTATTGCTCATTTTTCTGATTTTGGTACAAACAAATGTATTGTTTCTCCCCTAATTTTTGAAATAAAACTACAAGGTAATATCTCATTTAGATGTTGATCTACCACTAGTTTTGCATATTCAGCCAATTTAGATGGTTTTTTCTTTGTAGATATTTCTTCTCACAGTGGCATTACCACTATTTGTTCTCCAAAAGTATATATTTCAAAAACTACTTTTTTATCAAGAAAGCTACTAACTTCAATCACTGGTCTAGCTAAATCATCAGATTCCATACCCTCAGGGACTTTTACAGTTAAATTTAATTGTAATATTTCTTTTATGTCTCACTTGTCTATAAATATCACAGTATCCAATACTTGAGGAATTATTCACATTTCTATTGTTCACAAAAACCTTTGAATACCATCTACTGGTCTTGTGGCGTGTATTACTCCTACAAGTCAAATACCAGTCAACCTCATATCTTTGTACAACTCAAAGTCAGACTTATTTCTCACTTCGTCATATACAGTATAATCTGGTCTAGACAACAACAAAATATCTCTTACTTCGTCATGAGTTCAATATGTAAAACTATATTGTACTACATTTTCTGGTACCATCAAATCACGAGGAGATTCAATGGTTTTTATTATGTTATCGTCCTTTTCATACAATTCTACTAGCGCTTGAGCAAAAGTGGTTTTACCACTACCCGGAGCTCAAGATACCAGTATTCACTTTGCTTTGTTTTTAAACAAATCTAGTACCTCTTTATCTAGTTTGTAATCATCTAATGTTAGTTTTTTTACAGGTTTTACTGCTGTTATTTCCCATCCATCAGAAAGAGGAGGATAAACAACAACAATTCTGTATGGTCATAGTTGAATTACTTTTGATAAGCTTCTATCTATTTCCAAAACTCAATCTTCTCTAGTCTCTACTTCTTGAAAAATATCGTCAACAAGATTGCTAACAAACTTTTTATCTAATATTTTTTCTCAAACAACCGATTTCCATCAATTTGGTCATCAGTTTTTTTGTAAAATTGGGTTGTTTTCTTTGATGTGAATGGACATTGTATCTTTATCAAAATACTTATCCAAAACACTTCAACAACCCTGGACATCTTGCATAATTTAATAATAATCAAGATAAAATTTAATATGTAATCTTTATTTTGAATTTAAGATAGCTCTATATATTGATTTTTTTATTTTTTTCAATAAAAAATGTATACTTTGGCAAAGTATTTCAGTTTTTACCTACAAAATATTATATGCTTTTTCATGTGATTTGAATAAAAGAGACAAAAATCAAAAAATATAATATGGACATATTGATAGAATGAAGTTCAGAAAAGTTTGTTAGATCTTTTCTAGAGCATCACAATGTTATTGTATTAAATTTTTCTGAATACAAAAAATCCAAACAATTGTTTTGAAAATTATCATTCAAGAGCTCATTTAAAGAGGTGGATTTAGAAATTATTACATATTTAACAGACATAGAAAGTGCTTTATTCAATTTCTTGATGATATGATTTAAAATAAATTATATTAATTTTGTTGACCAAAATAAATTACCAGAAGTTAAAGTACAAGAACTAATAAAAAATATCTCTAAAAAGGTAAAAGAAATAAAAGAAAAAGAAAATGAAGATTTACAAAAACAAAAAGAGCAAGAAAAAAAGATATATAAAGATGAAAATTTAGAAAAGATTTTAAAAATAGTAGAAAAAACATTTTTTCAGATTGATTCTCTTTTAGAAAAGGTTTGAGACAATGCATCACAAGATAAAATTAGGGATATAAATGTAATGAAACAAGAACTTACAAAGTTAAAAATGTGAAGAAATGACGACAAAATGACTGAATTGTTAGAAAAGATATATGAAAAATCTGATGAAATAGAAAAAGAATATTTAGATTATTTAAAACAAAACATAGATTATCCTATACAAGGATCTTGTGTGTCAAATATAGACATTATTTCAGAAAATCAAAAACTAAAAAAAGCAAAAAAAATCAAACAAATATGAGCAAAAAGAGATAAAGACGATAATTATTATCTTTCTTTTGAATCTACTTGACTATATTTAAGGTTTTTACGAAAAGATTTAAAAAACAAAATTAAAAATATTTCTTGATTTTTTTTAAATTTGTTTGATCTTTTGGACTTTGCTACGATATTTATAATACTTATTACTGTTTTAGTATTACGATTTAAAAAGGTGTCTTTTTCTACACAAGAAAATCTATACAATTATGCTTTTCTGATGAAAGCTTGAACGTTTTGATTAGTTTTGTTCTTTTGAAAAAGATTTAAAAAACCCAAAACATCCTCAAATATATTTTTATTGTTTTTTATAATATTGTTGTCTATTTGATTGTTTTGGTTTTTTAAAACAAACCTATCATTGTAATTGTGAATTAACAATAGGAGTTTATAGGTTTGCAATTAATATTTATACCGATAGCATTAGAGGATTTGTAATTCTTGATTACAGTCGAACTTTAAAACTCTAACAACACAGGTATTTACTTTTGGCTATCTTTAAATGAGGCAATAATATCAATTTAAATTATATATTTTAAATTCTAAACTAAAAGTTGTGGCTTTAATATTATGATTTTTGTCAATAGTTGCATTTATAGCATATTTTTATGCTATATGATTTTGGTATATTTGATTTATTCCACTTTTAGTTTTTCTAATTTCAATAATTTATTATATTAGTGGTATATCATTCAAAAGTAGAGGTAAAAATATTTTACAAAAATATGGTTTATTTCTTGCTTGGATTATTATTTTGTTGTGATTATTTTGAGTTCTCAAGTTTTTTGCTATATCAGATACATGATCTTTGTTGTTTCTTGTAGCTTTAAATATTGTTTTTTGGATATGATCATATATTTTTAAATATAATGATGGTAAGTCTATATCTCAGGTTTGATATTATTCAACTATATTAGCTCTTTTGTTTTATATATGGATAACTACTGGATTTAATAGTTTCTTTTTAAGCTTTACAATGTTTTGGTGACTAACCCTTGCGATTATTTCTTTTGTTGTTTTTTTGATTTGAATTAAAAATAAAATAGAAGAATATATGAAATACAAACTTTTTGTTTTTATTTTATGAGCTTTATGATTGGCGCTTTATCAAAACATAGAAAACATATATATATTTCTGTTGATTTCGGTAATTTCTTTGTCGTTTTTATATTCTTATATTCACTATGTTCTGTCAAAAAGGCCACCTAGTGATACACAGGCAAAAGAAATATCTGTTAGACGTATTTTAGCTTGAGAAAGAGTTTTAAAAGACAGTTCCAAAAATAATGTGTGGTCAAATAAGGTTTATTCATTTGTAGACAACATTCCTATCGTTGTTAGATTTTTTTTGGAATGATTAAACATAATTATAATAATTTTGCTGATATATTTGTATTTTAAAAACGCATTATCTTTACAATGAAGTATATATCAAATATTTTATCGACTTATCACTTTTGGTTTTATTACAAATGTTTTTTTGTTGAAAAAAATTAACTATACCTCTACTATACAGAGGCTACTTACTTTTGTTGTTATAAATTTTGCTATATACATTAGTTTGTTCTCAGCATTTCAGTGAGATATAGGTAGGGTAGTTTTTCTATGAATAGTTCGAAATGTAATTTGTGCTATGATGGTTTTTCATATACACAAAACAAAGCTTTGAATATATCTAAAAAAAATAGATTATTTGTTTTGGATATTTACTACAATTGTAGCCTTGGTCGTTAATGTTGTTCTGTTGTTTCACACACAAATAGTTTCACAACTATTGTTTCCTATAATATTACTTTACGCTTGAATACAGTGAATGGCTTTATTTTATGCTGTAAAATATATAAATAAAATACAAGAAATAAAGCTAATAAGCTAAACAAAATATAGCTCAAAATTTGCATATTTTTTTTTAATGTTTATAATAAAACAGAATTTAAAACAAATTAATAGCAATGTTCAAAGGTTTACAAAAAATATTTATATTTATATCAATTGTATTATTCATATTTGTATGAATATCTTTTGCTCAACATGATAGGCGAGGTGATTATTGATCAGATCCAATGATGATTTTTGATAATATGGTAGGAGAGGCAAATAGTGATTGATATGCCATACAAGAAACAGCATTAGATGGAGTTACAGATTTGGAATGATGATATTCTCGTGAATACAAAATAACAAACACCTTAGATTATATAAGGAAAAATATGGATCCATATCTGCAACGAGTAATATATGCTGGTATGGTTTTGGCTACCATTGCAATCATATATGTTTGATTTTTGTTGGTTACCAACTCTATACACAAACAGTGAGATCGAAGCAAAGTAAAGAACAATATAGTTTACGCACTTTTGTGAGTATTCTTGCTTAGTGGCTTTTATTTTATTATAAAAGTTATAGTTGCTTTGATTACTTCGATATTTGGTGGTGTAAACTGAGATACTTGATTTTAAATTAAAAATATTTTATGAAATCTATAAGATATCTGATAATAACATTAATTGCTTTTGCATTTTTGTTTCTATTTGCAGAAACCAATGCAGCAGTTGGAGTTCCCCCATCTTATGAGGACAATTTTTCTAGATATCTTACAGAGGAGCTTCCTGATTCAGAATGAAGAATAGAGACTGTTTATACTTTGTGAATTGATTCATCAAAATCTTTAAAAGACAATATAAGATGTCTTTTTTATCCAAATTCTTTTCGTGTTCCATGATGTAATTCAGCTAGTGCTTGAGGTCAAATACGAGATGTTGTAAGGTATGTGTGATTTGCTATACTTGTGATATATTTGGTTATTGTATGAATTAGATTGATATTAAACTGACGTGATCCAGAAAAGGTAAAAACATCTTTAAAATCTTTGGTTTTTATACTTTATGGTTCATTTTTGTTTTTTTGAGTTACTTGGATACTTTGATGAGTCCTTGGAGTAGAAACAGTTCAATGAACTTCTGGTATGGTAGAAAATCTTCAGTGATGACCAGATTCTTTATTCTTCAAGGCATTAACTACTCTCAAGGCTTTGGCATTTTTTGTGGCAATAATAATGATAGTAGTATATTGATTTAGAATTATGGCAGTATCAGATCAAGCCGACAAAATAAAAAATTTGATTAGATGAATAATGAATGTTGTTGTTGCATTGGTAATTGTAAAGGTGATTGATTATGTATATTATATGGCACAACTTCCAAATTTTACCACAGAAGCTACAGCTTTCATTGTAGAAATAGCAAAAATAGTAGGATTTATAATGTGAGCAGTATTGGTAATAATGATTTTTTACTCAGGATTTTTGATGCTTACAGATCAGTGAAAATCTGAAAATATGAAAAAAGCAAAAAATATTATTGTAGGAGTTCTTTTAGCAGCTTTGGTAGTATTTATTTTGCTACTAATCATGTATCAAATATTTGCAGAATTTGCATAATTTTTAAAGCTATTTTCAATAAACTTAAAAATCAAGTTTTACTTGATTTTTTTTGTTATAAACTTATAAAGTAATCTACTCTTTTTGACGGATGCTCCTGTAGTTCAGCCGGATAGAATAGCCCCCTCCTAAGGGGCAGATACAGGTTCGAGTCCTGTCGGGAGTAAATATCTTGGCAGATACAGGTTTTGATTCGGCAATGCTGCCGAACGAGGTCCTGTCGGGAGTAAATTAAATGTTTCAACGTTCAAAAGTTTCAGCGTTTCAATGTCTCAGTGGACGTTGTAACAGTGAGACGCTATAACGCTGAAACATTATTCAACATTTCAATGTCTCAGTGGACGTTGTAACAGTGAGACGTTGTAACGCTGAAACCTTATTCAACATTTCAAGACGGTTAAATCCTGTGTGATTTGTTGATAAACTTATTTTATTCTTTTAACTTATTTAATTATGGCAGAAACAAAAGTTTCTAATCCTTTCCAAAGACATGGGAAAGACACATGATCTCCAGAATCTCAAATACGAGATCTTACAAAGGAGATAGAAATGTTACAATGACATTTAAAAGATCACTCAAAAGATTTTGATGCTAAAAGAAGTCTACTAAAAAAAGTAGCCAAAAGGAGAAGATTTTTAAAGTACATCAAAAAAAATGATCTAGATATTTATACAAAAGTATCTAAAAAAGTTTGAGTAAGAGTATAGTGATAATTTATAATGGAGAGTTGATAATTATTAATTAACAATTCAAAATTACCAAATTATCAATTATTAAATTTTATTTTTTAAGTTTTATATTATAATGGATTTGAAAAAATTTACTCAGCAAATACAAAGCTGAGAAATTAATATCCCTATTATAAAAGAGGGAAACAGAGTTAAATGAAAAATTTTGAAAAAGATAGAAAATGGTGTTT
>DATFJH010000104.1:0-4496 GCA_035269265.1 Candidatus Absconditabacterales bacterium | reverse complement strand
TAGATCTAATTCTACATCACAATCGTCTAATTTATATGATATACGAGTGTTTTCTTGATAAGCTTTAGACTTATATCACAATTGTTCTAATATTTGATTGGTTTTTTCAAAATTATCTACAACTATTTCCAATTCTTTTGTTCAATCAATTTTTGACTCGTCTTGTATATCTTTTATACATAATGTAGTTTGTTTACCATTAGTTCTAAGTCTTATCCATTTATTGTAGCTAGCAGGATTAAAATTATATACATATCTTTTCTGGTTTTTCTCTCATATGTATTTAGCTCAAAGTTTTTCTAATTTATTTTTCATATTTTCCACATCTATTTCCAAGATTTTAATTTCAAATTCGGTTTGCATGATATTTTATACTAATTTAAAAAACAAAACACGTATCATCTCGAGTGGATTTGGCAGAATTGCCAAAGTAATCGAGAGATCTCTTTTAGGCACTCAAATAGATTTCTCCGTTTCATTTGTTATCACTCATTTCAGTCGAAATGACAGAGTAGTGACTTATTCTTCCACTCTTGGATATATAATTTCTGGATTCAAGTTTACTCCAAATTCTATCGCATCAAAAGCTTTCTTCCGCAAATCAAAATCTACAGTTTCGTCTGTTTTAAGTCCATTCAACAATTCAGATCCAAAAATATTTTTTAATTTTTCAAATCCATCAGTTAATATTGGAGCAGAAAGTATCGCAAGATTCTTCACTACATAAAGCAAAAATTCCAAACATTCAATAGCGTCTTTTTTCGTTTCTTCATTTTTATATTTTACCCAAGGTTCTTCATTACTTATATATTCGTTAGCTTTTTGTACCAAGCTATACCATTTTTCTAAGTAAGCTTTTAAATCACGTTTTTTTAATAATTCTTTAAGCATTTCTAAATTCATGTCTTCAAACCAATTTGCATTATTTCATAACTTTCAACTTTCAACTTGAAACTTTTCACTAAGTTTAGTGACTCTATTTACCAAGTTTCCCCAAGAACCTATAATCATACTATTATACAAATTCTTTAATCTATCTGGAGAAAAGTCTCCATCTCCATCGGTTGGTACATCGTACAATAGATTAAATACAAAAGCGTCTCTTCCATATTTTCCCAATGGTTCTATCGGATCTATTACATTTCCAGTAGATTTACCCATTTTTTTACCATTCAAAGTCAAAAATCCGTGAGCCAACAATTCTTTTGGTAATTTCATATCAGCAGATATTAGCATTGCTGGCCAAAATGCTGCATGAAATCTTTGAATATCTTTTCATACTATATGAAGATCTGCAGGCCATGTTTTTTCCCGCCTGTCATTCAATCCAAATCATTGTCCAGTGAGATAGTTGGACAGAGCGTCACATCGTACATACATTACATGTTTTTCATCTCCTGGCACTGGCACTCCTCGTGGCAAGCTAGTTTTGGGTCTAGAAAAACTTACATCTCTTGCGTTTTCTAAAAAGGACAACATTTCCTTTTTTCTTATTTCTGGTATAATTTTATATTCATTATTTTTAATTAATTCAATTACATCGTCTTTATATTTAGATAGCTTGAAAAAGTAATTTTCCTCATCTATTTTTTCTATTTCTCCATTTGGATGATCTGGACATTTTCCATCCACAAGATCTTTTTCGGTTTTAAAAGCTTCACATCCTGCACAGTAAAGTCCATTGTAAGATTTTTTATAAATATCTCATTTTGCAAACATTTTTTTCCAGAGTTCTTGAGCTCATTTGTAGTGTGATTTCTCATCAGAAGTTCTCAAAAAAGTATCATATGATATATTCAGTTTATCATACATTTCTTTAAAAGCTCATACATTATTATCCAAAAACTCCTTTATATCTTTTCATTCTTTTTGAGCAGTTTTTCGGTTTTTTGTACCGTGTTCATCAGTTCATGTTTGAAATTCTACTTCTTTTCATGTCATCCTATACATTCTAGCTATAGCATCAGCAATTATTATTTCAAGAGCATGTCCCATATGTGGTTTACCATTGGGATAGGCAATAGCAGTAGTAATATAGAATTTTTTTTCTCACATTCTTAAATCAGTTAAAAGTTAAAGGTTTAAAGTTATCAGGTTGTTTTTTTTAAGCACAAAACTTTATAAGTTTTTAACTTGATGAACTTTTAATTAATGTTTATAGAAATTAGTCCATTTTTCAACAGTATGGAAAGATATATTTATTTTAGAGTATATACAAGCAAACTAAAATATTTTTGGTGTATAGTTCTTGGTTATTAACTATCAAATAAATGATATTGGCAAAAAAGTCCTCAAAAATTTGACAAATCAGAGGGGGGGGAGTATAATTAGATATATTATATTTTATAATTTTTAAAAATTACAAATGAAAAAGATCAAAATTTTAAGACAAAAACATCCATTTTTAAAGTACTTATCCATTTTTATTTTGTGAGTTACAAGTGTTATTTTTACTTTTGCTTATACTACAATTGAAACAGATTTAGATAATGCAGTACAGTATATTCAAAAGATTGTATTAACTAATAACCTAGGTAATACAGGGGTTTTTCTTGATGGACAAAACAAAAACATCAATATGTATTGATGATATTCACAGTTTTTTAATAATGATGGAGAATTGAAGTGAAAGGTTGGAATAGAGTGAAATACATGATTTGGACTGATTTGACCATTTGGAACAGATATAGCTATTCAAAGTTGAGATGTATTTACATATGGATGATGAGAAATCATTATAGAGCCTCATTGTACAGCACAAGAATTATTAGATTGTATAGCTTGAGATGATGAAGATTATTCAGACTGTATTGAAGATTGTGAATGATCTCTTACAACAATAGAATGAGATTTAAAAACATTATCAATAGAATCAAATGGTCTTATATACGCTAAAGATGGTTTATCAGTAAGTGGCGATTTAATGCTTAATGATAATTTATCTGTATGATGAGAAACGGATTTAGATGACGATGTCCGAATTGGTTGAAGGTTAGAAGTAGAGAATAATTTGGAGGCAAAACAGAATTTAGATGTAAATGGAACAGCAGAAATAGAAAATGGTTTACATGTTTTATGAGAATCTAAATTTACTTCTGCAAACTTAGACAATGGTATAGGTTTATATTCTGATTCTACAGATGATGAATTATCAAAAGTTTACGGTCGAGGTAATGGTCTTTCTTGGGAATTGGGTAATTCTTATTGATCAGAATGAATATTATCTTTGTGAACAACAACAAATAGATCAATGAGATTTTTTGTAAATAATAATGAAGCTATGCTTATTGATAATAATGGTAATATTACTGTTTGAACGAATGTTACAGGAGCTCGATTTGATGTTAATTGACATATAGAAGCAAATTCAATAGCGTCAAATGAAAATATTAGAGCATCATCTTATTCGGTAGATACTTGAAGTGGTACTGTACAAAATTGAATTGATTTTACTGCGCACTATACATGAACTGGTGACACATGTCGTACATTAGAGTTTAAGTGATGAATCTTGGTAGGAGAATGAAACTGTTAAAATAAAAATTTCATTAATTTAATATTAAAATAAAAAATATGTTTAAAAAAATATTATTATTTATAATTGTCCCTGTTGCTTTATACTTCATTGGTATTGTTGCAATAAATGCAATTAATTATCAAGTCAATTCCTCTATGAGTCCTGACTATTATTCTATAGTTCATTTTAATCAAAATTGAAATGATTTTGAATGATTGTTTTTGTTAAATGGAGACGTGACACAAAATTCTTGAGAAGTTATTTCTTTCAGTGGGGTAGAAAAAACCTGTTTCAAACAAATAAAAGGATATTATTATAATAGTCAAAGATGAGCAAGGTGGCGACCTTTAGATCAAGATTCATTAATTTATTTGCAATCAATAAATGCTTCATATAGTTGATTAAATATGGAATGATGATTTCGAACTTCTTGTAGTGGAGAAGATGAGTGAAATGTTTATGGGCAAATAACACATACCTACAAATGAAATACATTTAAATTATTGGCAGGAGTAGATTATAATTTTGATGATGGAAAATATATTAATCATTATTCATGAAATCTAAACTACGTTAATATTCAAGATAGTTTTTCTATGAACGGGTATGTCTATGATACATGGGGATGAATTTGAAAATTAACTAGTAATATCAATTTAGTTGAATGAGATTATTCAATTACATGAGCTGTATCTTCTTGAACTATAGTAAATCTAACTTGAAACCTTACTGTGATGTCAAGTTGATATGAGTGAGAAATAAGTTTATCAGATATTGATATTGTAGTTTCTGGATTAGATTGGGATGGAATAATTATTCCACCAACAGTTGTTGATCCACAATGAAGTTCTGGAATCTCAGATACAGGTGTTTTATTATTTACTACACAAGTATGAGCTAGTTGAACAAGTTTGATAGCTAGTTGATGATACTTCAATATTAGTTTATATGTATCAGGTTATGATGTATGATGAAGCTT
>DATFJH010000103.1:0-3802 GCA_035269265.1 Candidatus Absconditabacterales bacterium | reverse complement strand
TCTTTTATCAAATAAGGATAATTACAAAAAAGTGTCTTATTTTCGTCTATATATTTTTTGTCTACACACATTTTAAATATATCTCATTTTTGATAAGTTTGAGGCTTTTTAAGATCTCAAATCCTTATACCAGGTCATTCTGTATCAGCAAGCAACATAAATTTACCACCTATTTTTTTTTCTACTTCGGAAATAACCTCTTTCATATGAATAATCCAATCATATTTTGCATGAGGAAAATTAAACCTCAAAACTCTAACTCAAAGTTTGTAAAGCTCTTCTATCTTTTCTTTTGTCTCTGTTGCTGGTCATAATGTTGCTATAATGGCTGACATTTAATATTTTACGAATTAAAACCTTATTTTTTATTTTTAACCCCTCTTTTTATTTCTCCCCTCTAAGGAGAGAAGAATTATAGTATCTATTTCACTAATATACTCCTCCCCTTATAGGGGAGGAAAAGGAGGGGTTTTTTATTTAATCTCATAAAAACTCCTTTTCTTCATCATTTTCAAAGCTAAATTAATTTTCAATTCATCATCAGAATAAAAAGTACAAAGTACATCTCATTTTTTCACTTTATCTCAAACTTTATTATCTAGATATATACCTGCTTTCAGGTCTAAAGGAGCTCACAAAGTCCTACAAACATCATTTAAAAACTTCATATCAATATTTTTTACAGTTCAAGATTTTTCTACAAGTATCTCTTTTTTGTTTTTTGCTAATTTTAATTCTTCAGATTTTTGATCTGGATTTTTACCATTTTGTGCCTTAATTATTTTTTGCATATATTTCCAAGCTTCTCATGAAACTAATTGACCATAGGCCAATTTTTCTGCTTCCTTTCATTTTGCCATTCATACATTTTCAATAATTTTTGAAGCCAAAAATACTGCCTTTTTTTCCAAGTCATCAGGTCTTTTTTCGTGCTGTTGCAAAACCCTAAGTACTTCTCTAACTTGTAACACAGCTCATATTCAAGCTCCAATAGGTTGTTTGGCATCAGTAATTTGTACAGACATTTTCATTCAAAGTCATTTTCAAACTATCTCAAATTTCTTTTTCCACTCTTTGGCTTCTTTCATATTTTTGACTTTTGCTGTAGGTCACATAGGTATATCAATAAGAGAATGAGTAATTCACATAGCATATTTTTTAGCCATAATAGAACTAACAACCTTTGCTATATTTTGCATACTCAAAGGATATTGTATTTGAATCAAAGTATCATCAGCAGGAGCCAAGTCCAAACTTCCTCATCGAACCAAACAACAATTATTTTTCTTTATCAATTTTTCTATTCATTTTTTATCAAAACTAATATCCATCAAAACACTAACACATTCTCATGTAGCAGCTGGAGATGTTATTGCTTTTGAAAAATTCTTTGGTATTTTGATACCCAAAGATGCAATCAGTGGTATCAATATCATTGTAGTTTCATTTCATGGCACACCACCAATACAATGTTTGTCTGCTACTATTTCGAATTTTGGATACTTAAACATAATACCATTTTCTGCCATAGCTTTGGCTGTAAGATACATTTCTTTGTTACTTGTAGGATAGAAAAAACTACTAGCTACATAGTAAGTCATCAAAGAATCAATCATTTTGTTTTGAGATATATCTTTTATTATTGAATTAATTTCCTTTTCATCAATTGCTTTTCATTGCATTTTTTTTCTTATAGCATTTACAGAAGTATTAGACCTTTTAGTAAATTTAATATTTACCAAACTATTATTTTCCAATGAAATTTTGTCCAAAACATCATCAAATATTCAAACTTCTCAAACTCTTACAAGTTCTTTTGTTGTATCTAAATTTACAACCAAAGTATCCTTTCATTTCAATATTTCTACTTTATCAAAAGCATTTAAACCATAATTTAATGCGTCTATTTCATTTAAAACAACAATAAGTTCTTCACCATCTCTTATTCAAAGTTTTTTTACTTTTGCATGTAATATATGTTTCATAAAAATATATGTTTTAAATAAATTATTAAATTGCCTTATTTTTTTGACTCCCTTTAATAAAGGGAGATGTCTGCAAGACAGAGGGATTTTATATACTCTCTACATAAAAATCCTCCACCCTACGGGTTCCCCTCCTTTACAAAGGAGGTCAAACATATCTATATTCCTACACAGTCTTTTCTTCACTTTCTGCTATCCTAACTCTTTTTGGTTTAGCATTTTCAAAAAACTCTATAGCCTCTGCTAATTCTACATGATCTTTAGCATATTCATGGATATCTATTCATTTTTGATAAGCATCACATGCTTGTACCAACGCAGTAGCACCAGCTTTTGTTCATCTAGGATGAGCGTGTACACCAGCTCACATAGTTGTGATAAAGTCAGTATGTCACATAGCATCAATAAATGGTTTTAATTTTGTAGGATTTAATCCTCCAGAAATAATTGGAGTACATTTTTTGATACCTCTCCAACTATCATCAATCAAAACCTTATGATGTCATAATGAATCATCTATTATATTTTGAATATCTTCATCTGTATCATTTATTTTTGTCCAATTTTGCTCAAAAAAATGTCACTGTGCTTGCATATAAATATCTTGATTAGCTGCAGTAATATCTTCACTTACATTTCCAGCCATTTTTCATACTCAAGCTGTACCTGTATGTATTCAAGAAGTTCAAGCCAATCTAGCAAACATAGACAAAATAGGTACAGAAAATCCAATAGGATTTTCTGGTCTAGTAAATGCACCATGCATAGCTCTATGAAAATGAATAAACACATTTGGATATTTTCTCCTAAGTGTTTGTACAGCCATCCACCCTGCAGTCAAACCATCAATCAAAAAAGCATAGCTACCAGGTTCAAATCAAGCTTCTATAATCATTTCACATCTTTTAATCATGGTATCATAATCTGCTGCAGAAACATTAAAAGAATGAACTTTCTTTTTTCATGTCTCTTTTACTGCTTTGTCCATAGCTTCTTTTACATGAGCAACCATTTTTTCATATGGACAAAAATCTTGATCTGCTTGTGGTTCATCATTTTTTACAAAATCTCAACCACCAACTCGAAAATCATAACAAACTTCGGCATATTCTGCTGATGTAAGTCACATTTTTGGTTTTACAATAGTACCAAGAATTGGTCTATCATATGCTCACAAATACTCTCTCATATCATCAATATTATAACTTGGTCCATCATATTGTTCCAACATTGAATTTGGCATCCACATATCAAGCAATTTCAAAGTAGTAATCTGTTTCATACCCAAAACATTTCCCACAATATATGTAAGAATATTTTGTATATTTCCTCCTCTATCAAACAATCTCCAAGGATAAGCAATTCGTATTAAATCTTTTTCTTCATCAATCTTATATACCAATGCATTCATAGTTTTGCTAAAATCAGTTTCTGTACTTACCAAAAAATTTGTTCCAGTACTAGACTCAGCAGCTACTTCAGCAGCTACTTGCAAAAGATTTAATCATTCTTTTGCTTTACATCTAAATACAGTAAGCAAATATTCTCCATTTTTTGGATTTTCTAAATCTAGTTTAACATATGCCTTTTGATGGTCATTAAGTGTATTAAACAATTCATTCATTTTTTTAAAAAATTTATAATTTAAAATTATATCTAATTATATTCAAAATATGTGAAAAAAGCAAAAAAGAAGCTATTTTATATTATAAAAAAACAAAACATACTTGCATTTTTATATTTTTTATACATAAAAAACATAAACCATAAAAATAATAATATGAAAACTCTATTTTGTATTTTGATTTTTGGATTAA
>DATFJH010000102.1:0-2231 GCA_035269265.1 Candidatus Absconditabacterales bacterium | reverse complement strand
ATTTTGATTTTTCAATTATACTTTTGTCATATTTGTATACTTCTAAAAGATACTCCTGTGCCTTATCATAGTTTTTGTTTAATATTTCTTCATCTGCTTTTTCTATTAGTTTATCCACACCTTTTACAAAATCGTTGTAGTTAGCTTTTATTACAGGATCTTCTTCATATACTTTAATATTTATTTCTTTATCTTCCGAAAACATTTCACCATTTACTTCCCAACTTAGAAATTCATATCCTTTTATTTTTTCTGCACTTAAAAATATTGTTTCATCTTTATCAAAAGGACCAAGTTTTGTATTTCCTTTGTCATTTATATTTATATAAATAAAATTGCCTTCTTTAGGTTCCGACGTGTTTTCATTTTCTTGATTATCACTACCTTCATATCCTCTAACATTTTCTGTATTTATTCCAGTAGTTAGTATAACAGCGACCATCAAAATAAGTATTAATAATCTTTTCATATTATTCAGTCCCCTCCTTCTCAGCTAATTTTAGAAAGTTAATTCCAGTTCTTGTAAATCCATAAGATCCACCATCTGTTTTTTTAACTGAAAATTGTATCCTTACATCTCCTATACTTTCCTCAGGTACGTCAAAATCATAATTGAAATTTTCTAAAGAATAATCTTCCTTATATTTTAAATTTACAAATATTTCATTTGTATCACTATAATAAATATTTTTTTGTGTTGTTTTAATTAGCTTTAAGTCTTCAAAATTTCCTAAAGAAAAATCTTGTATTTCAATCTCTTTGTATCCGTAAGGCCAATCTATCCAATTCGCTTTTGTGTATTGGCTTTTATTCAAATTAGGATTTAGCACACGCCAAGAAAGCGTCTTTTCTCCTTCAAACCAAAGTCTATTCTCAGAGTTTGTAAAAAAATGTACATATTCATTAGGACTTTGGTCAAATATTATTACATATTCATCCCCGTTAAAAGCATCAAATAATTCTTTTTGTATATTTTTATAATAATTAAAGTAAGATTTTATCCAGTTAAATAGTTTTTCATCATTTAATAATATTTCATCATTCAAATTTAAAGGTTTTCCCTCTTCATATTTTTCAACTATTTCAAAGAATCTATCTTCCCCCATTACTTTATTTTCTTTTAATTTTCTTATTAACTTATCATTAATTTGTATACCATCTTCTCCAAGTTTTTCTAAAGTTTCTGATAATTTTTTCCAATCTTCATTATTTACGTATTCTTTTGCTAAAGTAATATTTGAATCTATTCTTTCTTCTATTATCTTCTTATTATTGTTTTTTTCTTGTGTTTCTTCAACTTCTTGCTCTTCTTTATTTTCTTCTATTATTTTTTTCTCATATATAGCTTTTATATATACATCTTTATTTCCCATAACAAAATCATACTTTTTTTCATTACTGAGTCTTTCTCCATCTACTTCCCAGCTTACAAATTGATAGTGAGGCTTTTCTTTTGGCTCAAGAAATATTTCATCCCCCTTGTTAAAAGGACCTAATATAACTTCTCTACCTTCTTTTATTTCAAGAGTAACATATTTAAGTTCTTCAAAATTAGCTTTAATGTTTTTACTTTCGTCAACTGTAATTTTCAAAGATTGATCTTCTGATACTATTTCTCCATCTATTTCCCAACCGGAAAAATCATATCCTTGATTTGGAAAAGCTGCGATTTCAACTTCTTCTCCCGATTCATATATTCCTTCACCTACTACTTCTCCTGCACCTTCTGGTGCTACTTCTATATTTACTTCGTATTCTTGTGAGCTGCATCCTATAGTGCTCAGTATCAAAATAAAGGTTATTAAAATGATTAATGATTTTTTCATGTCTAGACCTCCGTAAAATAAGTATGTATTTACTTTATCATCTATTGTAAGAACATAAAAGCCATATTTGCTTTAAATACAATTTTTAATTCTTTTATGCCTTGTGCTATACTTGTTGCTAGAGCATCTGGAAATGTCGGGAATTATGTTGTAAAGAATTGATCAAAATGAATAAAAAAGTTGTTGCACTGGAACTAATAAATAAAAAAACTCAAAATTTAGCACTAAAAACCGGTATAATCTAAGGATTATACCGGTTTTGTATTATAATATTTATATTCTTGTTCTTATACTACTCTAACTGCAAAACTTGGACATGCTGCTATGCAGTATCCACATTGTATACATTTAGATTGATCTATATATGCCTTTTCATTCTTATTAAAACTTATTGCATCACTGTGA
>DATFJH010000101.1:0-4340 GCA_035269265.1 Candidatus Absconditabacterales bacterium | reverse complement strand
AAAGAATGATATACTTTCAAAGAAATCAAAGAGCTTAATCCATGGATATTGTCAGATAGTCTACCAAAGGGTAAGTGGGAGCTTGAGGTTTATAGAGATTAAAAAATATTAAAATGAAAGACCGTAAAAAAAATAGACTAGATTCCTTCCATTATACTTCTGGTTATTTTTTTGTGACTATAAATGTAAAAAATCATCATAAAGTTTTTTGAGAGATTGTTGAAGATGAGATGATTTTAAATAAATATGGTAAAATAGTCCAAGAAAAACGATTGCGATTATCGAAACAATATTCATACATAAAATTATATGATTTTGTAGTTATGCCAAATCATTTCCATGGTATAATTTATATTGATGATGTAGGGAACGGTCGTAACGCAGTACTGCGTTATTCCTTACAACAAAGTATCAAGTGATTATCTTCAATTATTTGAGCTTTTAAAACAACGTCCTCAAAGCTTATTCGTAAAACGTGACTCAAAAACTTTCAACGACAAAAATCATTCTACGATCATATAATTCGCAACGAAGAAGATATGAATAGGATAGTAGAATATATTCAACGTAATCCATACAAACGAGAAAATGATGAATATTATACAAAATAAAAAAGCCGGAATGAAAACAACCGGCTTTTGTTTATTAATTTTTTTTTGTTTCTCTTTTTTTGGGAGATAACTCTTGGAAATCCTTTTTAGCTCCCTTTAATTTTTCTTCAATGTGGTTTGGCATATCTACTACCTTTTTTACCACTTTCTTTTCTTTAGACATATCAATATTTTTTTTGTTTAACATTTTCTATGAAAAATTATTATATAAAAAACACAACATAAGTCAAATACAATTTAATTTTTAATTACATCACTTATAGATGATGAAATATTGTTTTTAATGTTTTCTACACTAGATTCACTAATTTTTTTTGCCATTTCTAAACATTCGCCAGATCAAACTTTTTCACCTTTTTTTATTAAGTTTATATAGTTGTTGGTTAGATTAAAAGCAAAATTTTTGTCTATAGACCAAACATCTCTTTTTCCAGTAGCTTTATTTTTTATGACTGTAGAGTAGTCAAACAAAATCGGTCTTTCTGATTTATCTTCTTTTTGATGTAGTCTTTCTTCATCTGTGATTGTTGTAATATCAATCATTTTATATCAAAATTCACCGTTACCTAAGTCAGCTTCTATTATGTAATCTGTATTTGAATTAACATCATCGTATTCATTTGTTTTTATTATTTTCATATTTTCTTCAATTCATTTTGTTTTTATTATATCTTCTACTAAATCTCTTATTACATGTTCCATCACATGATTAAACATAATATTGTCCAATTGAAATTTTTTCATATCTTTTCTCAATTTTTCATCTCAATTTGTATATTTGTTTTCTCTATTTTGCTCAACAACATAATTTATATCTCTAGTATAACTAGACTTTTCCTCTTTTTTTAGAATCCAAAATTTAACATTTTCCAATTCTTTTATTTCTTTGTTTGAGCAAACTGCACAATAGTTTTCTCGCAATTCTTCTGGTGTTTTTTGTTTTTGTTTTTCTAGTCGTTGTATTTTTTTTGATTCTCGATTTCATAACAATCATTTCTTTTTCTTTTTTTGCCACAACTGTCATATCAAAAAAATATTGTTGTCTTTGTCCCAACTGTTACAAGTTATTTTGTTTATCAGGTTTTTATCACTAGATAGTATTGCCAACGCTCATGACAAATTTTCTTTTATTTTTGGTGGAGATTCTTTCCACAAAAAATGATTATAATACTCAAAAGATTCATTATTTTTTGATAATTTTGTTTTTTCTTTTCACTTATATTTTGTTTCGTTTATCATTTATTTATTATATTTTGTTAAATTTTTTATTTGTTATTTCTATCAATATAGTTTTGCAACTCTTGCAGACTACTATAGTATTTTACATTTAATAATTTATATGACATAAATCATCTGTTGGTTTTATAGATTTTATAAGTCTTGCCATTTGGTGCTGTATGAATTACAGGTGTAAATTCACTATCTACATCATGGTCCCAAACCAATACAGCAGGATTGTTTCTGTCGATATAATTTCTCAACTCAGTTAGACTTGCAAAATATTTGACATATGTAAAGTCCGGAGAAGTATATCCAATATCACTAAATTCTATATCATATACTTTACCATTTGGAGCTATATGTCTATCCGGATCTGTATTGTCATAAGATACAGTATTTCAATAAGTATTGATATGACAATCTCCAGCATTTTTACTATCCAAGTATTTACCTAGCTCATCTCTAGATCCAAAATAGGTTCTTACCATCATGTCAGGAGAATAGTAGGCTTGTTTTGAGCTACTATAATCTACGCTATATTCTTTACAGTTTGGAGCTATATGAGTATTTGTTGGATTACTTGTTCCATCCAATTCATCTTCTATCAAATTCAACATATGTTGCATATTACATATACTATCTTCATCAGAAATTAAAGCTATATTGTCTTCCAACATGCTTTGCATAGTGATCAAAAATGATGTAAGTTGATTACCTTGATACATATTTAAAATTGAGTTGAACATAGAAGCTATAGAAAGCATTTGACTATTGCTCAAATCACAATCTATGTTATTTGTGTTGTCTTCATCTGTTGTCATTATTTCCCAAGGTATAGATCTGTTTGCTATGATTAACTCTGTTTCTACTGATTCTTCATAATCTTCACTAGCAAACATTTCTATTTGTAATTCATCATCATTTTGTACTAGACCAGAAGATCATTTTACTTCTCAGTTTCTATACAAAACTCAATATGTGACTTTTGCCAATATAGTTTCATTGGTTTCAAGTCAATCTACTATTATTTCATTGGACATATATATCTCACCAGGATCAGCATCTTCTACATCTTCAAATTCAAAATTACTTAGTTCTTGATAATCAAATTCTATAGGACTGCTTCGATCACTTGTATTTCCTACAGCATCTACAGCTCTTATTCTAATAGCAAATGTTTCATTTATATTTTCATCAAATTCTGGTATTATTTCTGTGCCTGTAGTGTAATATATTCCATCACTTACTATATCCAAAAATGTAGCATTTTCAGCTATCTCATATTCAAATCCAGTCAATCCAGATTGAGTATCGCTAGCTCCATATGTATCAACAATTAAAAATGTTACATCTTCTCCATCTATTGGAGATTCTATAGTTGGAGTAGTAGGATCTGTGATATCTATTTGTACAGGATTTAGTGAGATTAGATAATTTTCTATACCACCTGTTTGTTCACGAGAATAAAGACAGAAATATTTACCATTTAAAGTATCATCAGTCAAAGTGATAGCTCAAGTATAATCTACCATAGATCCTGTATTGCTACAGTCTATCAGAGTATCTACTCGTTTGTACTTCTTTTGATCGAATACAACTGAGCTAGAGAAATATACTGATATAGTGTCGCTTGATACCCAATTCTCTTCTACATCATCTGTAAAGTTTACAGTATCACCATAATCACTAATATTCATATCATTTGCAGACAGTACATACTTTCCACTACCTGTACTATCTTCACCGTAAGCACAAATATATTTATTATTAAATAATGTATCACTATTCAATACGATAGGATTTACATAGCTTGTAAATGTTAGTCCAGACAATCCGGTACCACATTCACTACCAGTATTTACTCGTCTATATCCATAATTTTCTAAGTTTTGGAAATTGATATCTATTACATCATAGTATACTGGTCACAAAGATACATCATTATCAAATTCTAGATCTGATATTTTGATTTTATTACTCAATTCTGTTGCTATTTCATCATTAATAGTATCTTTTGCAGCAACACATACATATTTATTGTTGAATGTAGGATAGTACATGTTATCAAATATGTCCACTGATAGTCATGTGTAATTAGATGGTCATGTTACTATACCACTATTACAATCAGAAGCTCCAGTTACATAGGCAAATCGCATTTCTTGTGTGTAAGCTCAACTTGAGCTGGCTTGCCAAGTATTTGATTCTCAAGACCAAACACCACCAGTTGCAATATTGTCTATCCAAGTAATTGTTGGTGGAGTAGGATCAGGCAATGTTTCTAATTCAAAACTTCCTGTACTATAACCATAATCATCTGTACCTATATATATTGTACCACTTACAGTCTCGTTGTATCCAGTAGATGTAGTGATCATCAGTTTTACATCTTCTATATCTTGCCAATCGATATCTGTAGCTCATGTACCCATATTTAGTAGTCATCATCACATATTGATAGCTACATATCCAGTTGCATTACTTGGATACAATTCTGTCAGTATTATA
>DATFJH010000100.1:0-6140 GCA_035269265.1 Candidatus Absconditabacterales bacterium | reverse complement strand
GTATATATCAAAAATTAGAGATAAAAGCATGAAAATTAAGATACCTCAAACATTAATACATGAAGAATTTAAATCTAGAATGAAAAGTCTAGAACAAAGATTTGGTAGTGAAGAAAAAGTATCTGAATATTTCAAACAATTATGAGAAGAAAAAACAAAACAATTTGTAGAAGAAATATCAAAAGCTGCTCAAGATAGTTTGGAAAAGTTCTTCATACTACAAAAAGTAGCAGAAGAGTTAAAATTAGATATAGATCGACAAAAATGAGGTCACTTAGAGGCTGAAAAAAAACTTTATGAAACAGTTATGTGAAAATAAACAATTTTTATTGTAGGGTATAATTTCAAACTATACCTTATATACAAAAATATAAATCCAGCTATAGCTGGATTTTTTGTTTGATTTTAATAGTCTTAAAAAAGACAAAAATTTATAAAATTTTTTGATATGAATATAGATAAACAGATAAAACAATACATAGAAAAAATAATAGAAAAGCACCCAGAATTCACACACCAAGAAATACAAGATCTTTGCAATGAGTATCTTTTAAAATTTAATAAAAAAACAAAAGAAACAAGTAAAATAAAAAGTTTGAGCAAATATTTGAGCAAAGAATTTGATATGGATCTTTTGTCTCATACAAAAAACAACAGCAAAGAAACAAATAATCTAGAAAAAATAAATAATCCACTAAAATCTATACCAAAAATCTTTTTTCAATCAAACAAAAAAAACGGTAATGATTATATTTTGCGCATATCAAAACTAGATAAACAACTAGGAAAAACTATATTATTTGATGATGCAGAACTAAATATCAAAGAAGGTTCTAAATTTTCATTGATATGAAAAAATTGATCATGAAAATCAACATTACTCAAAATAATTATATGAAAAGAACCCTTAGAAGAATGAGAATTACAGATAGCAAAATGAACAAAAATATGATTTTTGTCTCAAGATATTTTTCGAGAATCACAAAATCGTTTATTAAAAGATGAAATGCTAACAACCTTGCCACAGGTTACCAAAAATATGCATAGATTAAAAGAAATAGAAAAATTATTAGAACAAGAAAACAAAAAAGCAATGGAATTGGTAGAAGAACAATCTGAATTAATTGATCGAATGATAAAAAATGATTGATATCAATCATATGCATTACAAGTAGAAATTTTGAAATATTTTGGATTTACAAAAAATCAACTAGATTACAAAATATCACAATTATCTTGATGAGAACAAACAAAAATTCAAATTGCCAAATTTTTATTGCAAGAAGTAGATTTATTAATACTAGATGAACCAACAAATCATCTAGATATAGAGGGGATTATGTTTTTGGAAAATTTTTGTGAGTTACGATGAAAAACTTTAATATGTATAAGCCATGATAAAAAGTTTTTGAACAAAGCTTTTTCCAATACTTTAGAAATATCAAACAAAAAGTTGGAAAGTTATGAATGAAATTATGATAGCTTTATAAAGCAAAAAGAAAAAAAATATGAATTACAAATAAAAAATTATACAGCTCAACAAAAATATTTAAAACAACAAAATAAATTTATAGATAGATTTAGATATAAAGCATCAAAAGCATCACAAGTACAAAGTAGGATAAAATTATTGAACAAAATGGATAAAATAGAGTTACCAGAAAATGATACTACAAGTAGAGGAATAACATTCAAAATATGAAAAAGACTTCCAAACTTAGTCATGAAATTAAATCAACTTTCTGTGTGATACGAGGATGATACTCTTGTCAGCATAAATAAAGACATAGAAATTACCAAAGATATGCGTATAGGAATAATTTGAAAAAATTGAATTGGAAAAACTACATTAATTAAAACAATACTTTGAGAACTGTCTCCAGTCTATGGATGAATAGAAATTCATCCTGATATGCGTATTGGTTCATATTCTCAAGTAGCTAATGAATTAGATCGTAACTCAACAATTATCAAAGAAGTAGTATGACCATGAATTTCTCAAAAAGAAGCTAGAACACTGCTTTGAAGTTTGTTAATAAATGAAGAAAAAATGGATCAGAAAATAGGGACATTATCTGGTGGAGAAAGAGCAAAAGTAGCTCTAACCAAAATGCTTTTATCAAAACCTCATATCATAATAATGGATGAACCAACAAATCACCTAGACATTACATCCAAAGAAGTTATAAAATCTATGCTAAGAGAATTTGATGGAGTAAGTATCATAGTATCTCATGACAGAGATTTCTTAGAATGAACATCAAACATTTTGTGGGTATTGATGAAAAAACAACTTACCGTATTTCACAATCTAGAAAAATGATTTAAAACATTAGAGAAAAACTATCAAACATAATCAAATATTAATTTCATATATTATTATTAACAAATGCTAGAGCCACTATCGAGTCTACTCAGACCAAACAAAATAGAAAACTTAGCGTGACAAAAAGATGTAGTATGACCCATCTCAAGTTTTCTAGAAAGTAAATATATCCCATCTATGCTATTTCGATGACCAGCAGGTACTGGAAAAACTACACTTGCAAGAATTATAGCAAAAAAACTAGATGCACAATTTCGAGAACTTTCTGGCGTTTCTAGCAAGAAAGATGACCTCAAACAAATCATAAAACAAGCAGAAATAAATTTTAATTTTGCCAAAGCATCTATAGTTTTTTTAGATGAAATACATAGACGAAACAAAGCACAACAAGACACGTTATTACCTTTTGTAGAAAAGGGGATTATAACTCTAATTGGAGCAACTACAGAAAATCCTGGATTTTCTATAAACAACGCATTATTATCAAGATGTAGAACTTTTGTTTTCAAAAGATTGGGAAAAAAAGAAATATTTGATTTTATTAAAAATAATTTGGATAAAATATACAAGAAATATCCAAATATCAAAATAAACGATGAAGTTATCAAAATGATAAGCAAATTGGCAAATTGAGATCTGAGAAATGGATTAAATATATTGGAATCTAGTATATTACACAAAAATAAATGACAATTAAAACTGGATGATATACAAAAAAATAGCGAAAAAAATATTTATTACGACAGAAATTGAGAAGAACACTACAATGTAATATCTGCCTTCATCAAATCTATGCGTGGTAGCGATGTAAATGCTACTTGCTATCGATTACAAAGAATGATAAAGTCATGAGAATATCCACTTTTTATAGCTAGAAGGATGATAATTTTTGCTAGTGAAGATATATGATTGGAAAATACTAATGCATTACTTATCGCAAACCAAATATTTGATTCTGTACAAAAGGTATGATTACCTGAGGCAGAATTCATGCTATTCCATGGGGCAATATTTTTGGCTAAATCAAAAAAATCCAATAAAGTTTATAAAGCTATACAATGAACCAGAAGAGACGTAGAAGAGAAATGAAATCTAGATGTACCAAAACATCTTAGAAACGCTAGCACACAATTTATGCAAGAACAATGATACTGAGAATGATACGAATACGCACATGATTATAAAGATGCTAAAATAAACCAACAACATCTCCCAGATGAACTAAAGTGAAGAATTTATTTTGATTAATAAATAACTTTACAAATAAATTATCGTCTCGACTGTTAAGTATTGCAAGAGATCCCTTTTTATGTGTAAATAGATTTCTCACCGACATATCTCGCGTGTCCTCAGTTCTTGATACTCAAGAATCGGGACGCAAGTTATGAAAGTCGAAATGACAACGTCTATTTTTATAAGAAATATACTAAATGACCTACGACATAATAATAATCTGATGATGAGCTAGCTGACTTTTCTGTGCACTAAACACTCCCAAAGAATCATCAAAACTAATCATAGAAAAACAATGAAATCTTTGAACAAAAGTCCTAATGTCTGGATGATGAAGATGTAATTTTTCCAATACACAAATAAGTCTAGAAACTTATTTTGGAGAAAACAAAAAAATGCTTCCCTCAATATTTCATAAGTTCAGCAACCACGAAATAGTAAAATTTTTAGAAAATAACTGAGTTCAAACTCAAGAAGAAGACAATGGAAGATTTATTCTAAAAAGCGGTAAAGCACAAGAGCTATTAAATCTCTTGGTCAAAAAAACCAAAAACAATAATACAGATATCAAATTAAATCAAGACATCACAAATATGAAAAAAGAATGAAAAATATTTACAATAACAACACAGACAGAGGAGTTTAGATGTAAAAAGTTGGTTGTAGCAACATGAGGAGTTTCTTATCCACAAACCTGAACTACTTGATATTGATTAAATTTAGCAAAACAATTTGGTCTAAAAACAATAAAACCATATCCAGCATTATGCTGAATAGAAACAAAAGAAGATTTAAATAACTTATCAGGAAGTAGCATAGTAGCAGATCTAAAAATATTTAACAATAGTAAAATAATATATCAACAAAAATGAACTATATTATTTACTCACCGATGATTATCTGGCCCTACAATATTTAATGCTACGACTGCTATATGAGAATATCTGACTAAAAAATGAAAATATAACAATAATTATATACAAACAAACACTCATATAGAAATAGATATTCCAAACGAACAAATAACTAAAAGACTTAGTCAATCAGAGTTATTTAAGCCACAGGTATCATCCTGAACACAATCAATATCACCCTGAGATTCATTCGGCAAAATTGCCGAAGAATCGAAGGATATAAAAAACCTAAAACTCAAAATCAAAAATATCACAAATATAAATATGGCCAAAGTTAGCTGAGGATGAATCTCAATGAACGAAATCAATCCAAATTTCGAATCAAAAAAAATTCCCAATCTTTATTTTATCGGAGAAACATTAGACATCACTGGCCAAACTTGATGATTCAATCTCCAACGAGCATGGAGTAGTGGATTTGTTTGTGGAAATGGTTTATAAAAACTTTATATAATCTAAATATTATATGCGATATACTTACATACTTCGTTGTCAAGACAATACACTATATACCTGAGTTACAAACGATCTAGAAAAAAGAATTTTTGATCACAACAATTCTAAAACTTGAGCAAAATATACCAAATCTAGACGTCCTGTAAAATTAGTTCGAAACCAAAAAACAAAAAACAAAGTTTCGGCTATGCAATTAGAATATAAGATAAAAAAAATGAGCAAAGAAAAAAAAGAAAAAATGATAATTGATTTAATTTAAAATTTATTAATTAATAATAACTAAAATGAAAAAGTTTAAAAAAATTTTAAAATGAGAAAGAGTAGTATTAAAAAGAAATATACCAACAATAAAAATAGCAACAAAAATTTTCGATACAGTTGATAAAAATCGTAACCATCTAAAAACACGATTCACTCGAGAAAAAGAAACCTCAAAGCCCCTTTTGTAAAGGGGGGCGAAAACCATCCCCCTTAGGAGGGGTACAAAGGGGGTTTATCTATGGTCCCCCCTATCAGGGGGGAAGCGAAGGGGGGTTAAAGTAACATAGGCTGGATTTTTATCCCGCAATATTGCGGGGGTTCATATTTCACTTTATTCCATTCTGAATGACGTTGTCGAGTATTGAGAAAGAGGGAATTAAAATAACCCCACCTAACCTCCCCTGATAGGGGAGGAATAAAATCAAAATGAGTAGCAGAAAAGTGTTGATATAAACTAGAGTGAAAATTAAGAGAACATATTTACAATAAAGAACGTGAGAAATATACCAACACATTAAGCTTTTCTAAACTTAAAAGCGAATATAAAAAATAAACCAACAAAAAAAGACGAACTCACATTCGCTCTTTTTAAATTATCTAAATATTTTTTCTAATCCAACCCCTTATTATTAGCCCTCTTTCTATCTCACTCTTTCAAAAAAATTTTTCTAAGCCTGATATTTTTTGGAGTAATCTCTGCATATTCATCTGGTCAAATATAAGACAAGGCATCTTCCAATGTTAAAGTCTTAATAGGAGTCAAAAGCATATTCTCATCATTACCAGAAGTTCTCATGTTGGATTGTTGTTTATTTTTAGTAAGATTTATTGTCATATCCCCAGGTTTAGAACTTTCTCAAACAATCATACCTTCGTACAAATCTGTGGCAGGTTCTACAAAAATAGTTCATCTCTCTTGTAACTTCCAAATACTATATCTCATAGCTTTT
>DATFJH010000099.1:0-6082 GCA_035269265.1 Candidatus Absconditabacterales bacterium | reverse complement strand
CCAATCATCCATCTAGCCTCAACAATGTTTCGTCTTTTTGTTCCATTTTTAGATAGTGTGTGTCTAATGCAGTACGATTTTTGGTGCTATCGTTAGAACCAGAATAGTTTTCTATCCATCTATTTGCAGTTTCTACATTTTTTACAATATTATCAAGCTGTGTTCCTCATATTAGGTTTGAGTATGATTTTATATAACCATCTTTTACCATTGTTTCCAAACTCATTGTGGGTGTGTTCATTTTGTCTGTTGCAGACTGTAAGTCCTCCATTCCATCAACTCAAGAGAGAATGTCTGTAATCATATCATTGTGTGATTCTTGCATAAGTTTAACCATTAAGTCTGTATATCTACGATATCATATGTCTTCAGCAAAAATAAATCCATTCATATATGAATTTAATGCTTCTTTATAAAAATATTGTTTGTTTGCTATTAAATCATCATACCAGATATTTTTTCCAATAAATTCAGAAGGTTCATCTGCATATGCTTGTAGTTTATCAAAATATTTTTGATATTCACTTATTTCATCAAAATTTATTATACCGTGTCGTATTTCAGCTTGTCAGTAAGGATTGTCGTTAAATACAAAATAATTTGTAAAATCATTCCATATAAATTTTTGTTCTTCAAAGTCTGCATATGGATAAATACTTGGATATATATAACCATCTTGATTAATTACAGGCAAAGGTACATCTCAAATTAGTACGGTTCAAACCAATTTAGATGGTTCTCCACTAATTCCATCAAAATACATATTTTCCAGTATTTTTACTATATCTGTTGCTTCTAGTGAATTAATATCAATTGGCAAAACAATTGCTTTTGAATTTGAAATTGCATTGTATCTTGTGTTAGAGTCTCATCATTGTATGTATTTTTGAGTATATCGTTTTATTTCATCTTCTAAATCATCATATATTTGATTGTCTACTAAAACAGCTACTAGATTTGTATAATCTAGTTGGTTTTCTGCATATACTTTGTTAAAATCGAAAAAGAAAAAAGATTGTAAAAAATAATACAACAAGTATATGGCTCCAGACAAAAATGCTATATATTTTTTTACTAATCCAACTTTCATTTATTTAGCTTTTTTTATTTTTAAATTTTCATGTATTTTATATTATATTCAAATAAAAAATATTAACCAAAAAACATACAATATAGTAGCATATTAGCTTGCTTTTGTCAAAAAAGATATATAATATGTCGAATTTTATTTTTTAGTAAAAAATCCCTTAAAAAATAAGGGATTTAATTGATATTTACATTACACTTTTGCTTCCATTTCTTCAAAAATTTCTTTCAATCTTTCTTTTGATATTTTTCTTCCTATTTTGTCATGGAAGAAACCACCTGCCACTCTGAATACATCAAAGTATTCAAATTCACCAAACAACTCATCCTCAGATATAGAGTCTTCCGGGGGAGTGACGAAAATAATTATTGCCTTAAGAGAAGATTCTTCTGAAAACACAACCTCGATTCCTGGTAAACCTTGAATTCTTTTAAATTCGTATTCAAACAAAATTGGTTTCATGTCCAAGATAATTTTTTCAAGGCTTTTTTCGATCTTTTTTAAAAATGTTTTTTCATTCATAATTTTTTAGTTTTTTGTTTACAAAAATATAATATTTTTTTAAAACAAAATGTCAATATCATTTGACTTTTTGTTTTTTATTGTTATATATCAAAGTTGTATAACAAAAATAAAAAAACATGAAAAAAGTTTCAATCAAAGCGAGAGGTGTTACTGGACCAATAGATGCTACTAGAGCTAGTGGGTCTATAAAGGATGTTCAAAAACAAAGAAAAAGAAAAGATTATGTTCTTTTTCAAAAAGATGGTAAGCTAGAGTTGGTTTCTGGCATGAAAGCAACTTCTATAATAGCTGGCCATGAAGTAAATGATTCCATCTTTTATCGAGGCAGAAAACTCATATGGCCAGAAAAAAGAGGACGTTCGATTGTGGAAATTACAATCATGTCTGATCAAAACGGTAATTTGTTTTACCGTAAAGGCAAAAATGCAAGACATTTTGCAAAACATCCACTTAAAGGGTGTACTGTTGAGTTTTCACACCTTAAGAAGAAAAGAAATTAACATTATTGTTTGGCGACCTTTTATTTTGGTCGCCATTTTTTTAAAATACTATTTCAATACAGACAAAATTGATTATGCTAAACCTATAAACTTGAAATATGTTAATTTATCAACTTATTAATGAATTTCAAATTGCAAATCACTTTAAACGACATAGATTTATAAACTTTCAACTAACACAATGAAATTAATTATCACTAAATCATTATTTAAAGAGTTTTGTCAAAATCCTAAATTGGCTCGACGACACAAAAATGATATTAAAGTTTATAACAAAATAAACCAAGAAACTTATTGAGCCATGGACTGAGCACTTATCGGTCAAGAAGTAGAAAATATGGTCAAAAAATTGCGAGACCCAAAAGATATAAGTATAGTCTCTTGATACAATACCAAAGATTTTCACAACACATATCATCAATCTACACAAAAAAGTTTGGATCTAGATATGCCAATTATCTATCAAGCTTGATTGTTACGAGACAATTTATTTGTCAAATGTGATTTTCTCAAGAAGAACGAAGAATGAACTTATGATCTTATAGAAGTTAAAGCCAAAAATAAAATTCGCAAACCAAACAAAGATGAAACTCTTTTGGATGATTTGGTAGCGGATTGTAGTTTCCAAAAATATGTTTTATCCAAGGTTTTGTGAGACAAATTCTCTTGAAAAGTATGGATTTATCACTTAGACAAAGAATATATAAAAGATTGAGAAATTGTTCCATCACAAATTATTGCCAAAGAGGAAGTGACAGAGGAGTTGGCTACTACAGATTGGATTGAAAATACGATTAATTCAATAAACAAAACCATATTTTTACCCAAAAAAGAATTTGAAGAATGGTTTCCATACCAAGGAGAAAATCCACTCATATATTTTGGTGATTCTCCCAAAAAATGAACAATACGAAATATCCCAAACTTCAAAACTTCCAAAAAAAAGCTCACAGCTTTGTATGATTTGTGAAAAACAAAAATAGATGATCTATGACCAGAAGAAATAGAATTACTTGCATCCAAAGACAAATCTGAAAATAATTTTCAAAAATATATTAGACTTTACAAAGAATGAACTCAATTTCAAAAAGAATCTATACAAGAAATACTTGCAGGATTATCTTTTCCTTTGTTTTTCTATGATTATGAAACTGTATCTCGACCAATACCAATATTTGAAAAAACACACCCACGACAGCAAGTAGTAGTGCAGTATTCTATGCACAAGATGGATGCAGATGGGACAATCACTCACTATGAATGATTAATTGCACCTTGAGCCAAAACAAACAAAGATGTAATTGATAAATTTATCCAAGATGTTTGAAATCCAAAATGAACTTTTATTGTCCGAAATAAATGATTTGAAAATAGTAGAAATGATGAGATCTGAAAACTATATCTAGAATATAGAGAATTTTTTGAACAAGTAAATTTACAGACATTTGATCTTATGGATATATTTAGAGATTTGGCTTATTTTGATCCAGATTTTGGAGGCTCTTGTAGTATCAAAAAAGTACTCCCAGTTGTTTCCAAAATTACATATGATGGTATGACTGTTTCAAACTGATGAGACGCGTCTAACTATCTTCACAAACTTATAGAAAACCAATTACCCATAGAAATATCAATCGAGAATTTATTAGAGTATTGTAAACAAGATACTCGAGCAATGGTAGAAATTTATAATTTTTTGAAAGAGAAAATAGAGAAAGAATTATAGAGTATTTTAAACAAAAATGATTAAGATGGCCGATGATATAAAATTATTTGCTATCTTTTTGATATTTATATATCATTATATAAAATATTTGTCAAAAAATAATTTGACAATAAATCCAACATCCATATACAATCAATATTCAAAATAATCCATTGCAGAAAAAATCTTATACCTTATATACAAAAGACAAAATAATATTTATCCAAAATTTAGTATCCTTATATGAAACAGTCAACCGCACTCGATATCCTCAAATCTGGTAGTAATGTATTCCTTACATGACAAGCTGGATCTGGTAAAACATACGTCTTAAATCAATATATCGATTATCTCAAAAATAGTGGGGTGAGAATTTCTGTAACAGCTTCTACTGGTATTGCTGCTACACACCTTTCAGGTAGGACTATTCATTCTCGATCTGGGGTAGGAGTAAAAGATTCAATCAGTGATTATGACCTAGAAAATATGTTTAAAAAATCATATCTACACAAAAATATCCAGCAAACAAAAGTTTTGATTATAGACGAGATATCCATGCTCTCATCTTCTACTATAGATTCTGTAGAAAAGATTGTGAGACATTTTGTAGATAGGACCAGACCTTTTGGTGGTATCCAAGTAGTAGTATGTGGAGATTTTTTTCAACTTCCACCTATTACCAGATATTGAAACAGTAAAGAGGGCATTTTTGCGCGACAATCCGATATGCGAAATCAAATGGAATTTTCTGTTTGTTATTTGTCTGAACAACACAGACAAAGTGATGAGATTTTTCTAAATATTTTAAATAAAATTAGAGCCAACAATATTGATGAAGATAGTATCCAATATCTTAGAGAGAGGTTTCATCAAGAGTTAGATTCTGTAGTTGAACCTACAAAACTTTACACTCACAATGTAGATGTAGACCGTATCAATGATCTTGAACTAGCAAAGATAAACGAACCAGAGCATACTTTCTATATGACTACAAAATGAAAAAAAAATATAATCACATCATTTAAAAAATGAATCCTTGCTGTAGAAGAATTGGTCCTCAAAAAATGAGCATCAGTCATATTTATCAAAAATAGTACTGATGGTTCATACGTAAATGGTACACTTTGAAAAGTCGTCTGATTTGATTCAGAAGATGGATTCCCTTTAGTCCAAATTAGTTCAGGAAAAATTATTCATGCATGACTAGAAACTCGATTGATGGAGGATTGAGATGAGATTATTGCTAGAGCTTTTCAAGTCCCACTCAAACTTGCTTGGGCTATCACAGTTCATAAATCTCAATGAATGAGTTTGGATGCTGCGGAGATAGATCTATCCAAAGTTTTTGAGTATTGACAGTCTTATGTAGCTCTTTCTAGAGTTAAGTCTTTGTCTTGACTTAGATTGATTTGACTAAATGAAGATAAGCTAGAAGTACATCCAGAAGTCTTAAATGCTGATAGTATTTTTAGAGGAATCTCAGATGAGTGTGAAAGATATTTTAGCGAGTTGAGTACAGAAGCAAAAACAGATTTACACAAAAATTTTATAGAAAAATCAAATTGAGTATTCTATGGTTCAAATCTAGAGAATTTATCAAGAAAGGATAGAAAAGCCAACAAAAAAAAGCTAGAGTGACTTTCTTCTACATATGAAAAAACAAAACTACTTGTAGAGCAGAAATTGCCTATATGAGAGATAGCTAGTACTAGATGAATTTCTATCGATACCGTAGTAAAACATTTTTATGTTTTAAAAAATACATACAAAGAATTAAATCTTTCTATGTATGCAAAGTGAGAAGTTGTTAGTTTGGTCAGAGAAGTAATAGAAGATATAGGTGAGGAATCTTTAGAAAAAACTGAAAAGTGAGAAATAAAATTAAAACCAATATTCAATGCTCTCAATCAAGAGTTTTCATTTTCAGATATTAAATTAGCACTGATGTTTTTGTAAAAAATAAATCTATTAACTTCCGTTTCAAATTATTTATGATGATATTATTATTAGATAAGTGTTGCACTTCATTTTAGATTTTCCGTATTTAAAAAGCGTACTAAATTTTAGCACGCTTTTGTGTTTTCAAAAATCTTTTAACGGAGCCATATCTTTTATTTCCATAATTTTTGCATTTTCAGCTCTGTATTTAAACTTTAACTCAGATATCTGTTTTTCTTTCAATTCTTCAAGAGTTATTTTATCTGAACTTAGATAATAACATTTTTTCTTCTTTTTATCATACAACAAAATAAAGTTTATTGGTTT
>DATFJH010000098.1:0-9237 GCA_035269265.1 Candidatus Absconditabacterales bacterium | reverse complement strand
AGCATAACTAGGAGCAAAATGAACCAAATTTTGTGACATATTAAAAGTATCAATACTATCATAATATCATATGTCTGGAAAATATCTTTCTATAAAATCAATATCAAACTGTATATTGTGTCATATAAGAACTACATTATCCCCAAAAAAAAGTTCAATATCCTTCTTTAAATCAAAAATGCTTGGTGCCCCATTTAAATCTTCTAAACTAATTCAAGTAATATAAGAAACTAAGTCTCTTATTTCTGATATATCTTTTTGAGGTTTTACAAAAGATTTAAACTCTTTTATAGGTTTTCAATTAATATCGATTTCTAAAAGACCAACTTGTATCACTTCATCTTTTTTTGTATCTAATCATGTAGTTTCAAAATCCAATGAAACATATCTAAAGTTCTTGTTTAACATCAAAAAAAATCAAACTAAATTATTCTCGCCGCATTTTAAAATTTGAAATAAATTTTAAAATATCCAAGAGTAAATACCGGTGTTATTAGAGTTTTAAAGTTCGAATGTAATGAAGAGTTTCAAATCCTCTAATGCTATCGATATAACTTAACATACTTATAAAAAAGTAAAAAAAATTATCAAACAAAAAACAATATTAAGTAAAAAACTATTAAGCTTTAAAATTACAAGCCATTCTTATAAATTCAAACTAATTAACTAACTCTAAACATTTTCTGGCAAATTCCTCTGCAACATCTGGACCAGTTGCTGTAACAATATTTCCAGAAACTACCACATCCTTATCCACCCAAAAACCTCAATTGTCTTGAATAAATTTTTTTTGTACTCCATTTTGATTCCATCATGTTACATTTTTTCCATTAAACAAACCACTTTCACTCAAAATCATAGGAGTAATGCATATAGCTCATATTTTTTTTGATTCTTTTGCTATTCTAAGATATTCTTTATCATGAAAATATTGTGAATAGGCTCATCCTCCTCCAATAAACAAAACCATATCATATTCCAATCAATTTACTTTATCTAATTCTTTGTCGGCTATTGTTTTAGACCCAAATACTCCAACACATTCTCATTTTTTACCTGCAGCTATAACAACTTTTACTCAGGCTTCATTTAACATATCAAAAGGAATTCAAAATTCATAATCTTGAAATCCGTTATTTGCAATCACCATCAATACTTTAGCCATCATACATCAGTTTAAAATTAAAACCTTATAAAGTTATCAAGTCAAAAAAACCTTTAAAACTTTATCAACACTTAAACTATAACTATTATTTATCTGATTTCAAAATATTATTGCAAGTTAAAATCTTTTAATTACAAATAAGTTCAGTCTGTCATTGCGAACGAAGTGTGGCAATCTCCTGAACTACTAAAATATATTGCTTCAATCTCTCGACAATGCTGCCGAGCAAACCTCGCAATTATTAAACTATTTAACTTTTAACTGCATCATGCAACTATTCATTACAGAGTTTACAAAAACCTGAAACCAAATAAATATAAACAACAAAGAAATATTAGACCAAATGAGAAAAGTTCTCAGAATGAAAATTTGAGATAAATTTTTTGTACAAAATAAAGATGAAAGACTAGAAATTAAAATCTTAGATCGAGACAAAACCACAATTACTTGAAACATCCTAAAAACAAAAACAAATCCACTCTGAAATATAAATTCTGAACTCTGAATTATAGTATCAATGAGCAACAGATGGTCAAAAATGGAATTGATTATTCAAAAATTATCAGAAATATGAATAAAAAATATCTATATTCGACCAAGCGAAAGATCAATTATAAAAGATTCCAATGAAAAAAAAATGAAAAGAATAAACAAAATATCAAAAGAAGCCGTAGAACAATCACGATGACGAGAATTACCAAAAATTAAATTCATTAAGGATATTTCAAAAATAATTCAAGACAAAAAAGTCATCATCTTCGATAAAAATCAGCGTTGCAACGTTGCATCGATTCAACGCTGAAACGCTATTTGAATCATTGGCCCAGAATGATGACTAACAGAAAAAGATTATAAAAAATTTGGAAAAAATTACGAAACAATTTCATTATGAGATACAGTATTAAGAACAGAAACAGCAAGTATTGTTGCGGGACGAATATTAAAAAACTTGAAATAAATATATTAATCATTAGTATAACACATATTAGTCTGGTATATCCAAACTAAATAAAGTCCCTGATCTCTTCATTGAGATTATACTAAAAAAAATAATAATACAATTATGACTAAATTAACTAATCAAAATGGAACCTATTTTGGTCTAACAAAAAAAGAACTCTTATGGTTGGCTCAAAACGAGAAAAACCTACCTCAAATGGAAAGCAATAAAAATCTAATTTTACTAACTCCAGAGGAAATGAAAAAATTATTTGATAAGTAGTTTCAAAAAACAAATGTTGCTTTTAATAAAAGTAACATTTTTTATATTGTAAAAAATAGTTATATTTTTATATTCTTAAGAAAGAGTCTTTTCTATAGTAAAAAAACTGTTTCAATTTAACAACTTCAATTATAATGAAAAAACTGATAAAAAAAATAATTTGATACAATAAACTATACAACACATTAAAATCAAGTTTTTTGTATCAATGATGGAAAAAAATAAATTGACAAATAGCAAATATAATCAATTGAAACCCATCTAAAGATTTTTTTGTAATATGAATTACTTGAACAAATTGAAAAACTACTACAGCAAACATGTTACACCAAATGTTTAACAATTTGATTGCTCCAACAGTAATGATTAGTACAGCCTGTATAAAAATATGAAATGAAACAATAGTTAATGACAAAAAAATGACATCATTGGACGTCTATGACCTACAATCTTTACTTGTAAACGCAAAGAACAAATGATGCAAAGTTGCAATAATAGAAGTTAGTTCACATTGATTAGAACAATACAGATTTGAATGAATTACTTTTGATTATGCAATATTAACAAACATTACAAAAGAACATATAGATTATCACGGCGATATGCACAATTACACAAAAGCAAAAAAGAAACTTTTTGAGTATGTAATGAAAAACAAAAAAGAAATTAAATACGCCACTCTGCCAGCCGATGATAAAATATGAAGAGAACGATTTGATGAGATGGCTTTCGACAAAAAAATAAATTTTTCTATACAAAATTCATCTATGCTAAAAGCCGAAAACATAAAAGAATCAGTAGACCAAACATACTTTGACATAAAATACTTGTGAAACATTTATTCTACAAATAGCAAAACATTGTGAAAATATAATGTTTATAATTATTTAACTGCATTAAGTGTCTGAATTCAAATATGATTAGATATAAACAAATGTATAAATATTTTATCAAACTTTGATTGAGTAAGTGGTAGAATGGAAAAAATAGAAAAAAACTGAATTACTTATTTTGTAGATTTTGCACATTCACCAGATGCTTTAGACAAAACACTACAATTTTTACACCGCCTAAAATGAGAAAATAAATTAATTCTTGTTTTCTGAGCACCATGAAATAGAGACAAAACTAAAAGACCAGAAATGTGAAAAATAGCCTGGAAATATGCAGATATAGCAATAGCTACTGATGATGATCCAGACACAGAAAATAGACTAACTATAATAAATGAACTTACAAAAGATATACAAAAAACAGACATACCTGTGTGAGAAGATATATTTATAATACCAGAAAGAAAATTAGCTATAAAGTTTGCCACAGAAATAGCTAAACCTGGAGACATCGTAATGCTAGCATGAAAAGGGCATGAACCAATACAATGGACAAACTTTTGAACAAGAAAATGGAGTGACAAAGAAGAGTTGTTAAAAAATCTAAAATAGTAAACATACAAAACATAATCTTTGTTGTAAGGAACGCTTGCAAGAGTCCCCTACTTTAAATATTTGTTAATATAAAAATGGAAAACAAACATTATATAATACTCGATATCGAAACGACATGACTATCTAGATACAAACACCAAATCACAGAGATAGCGGCTATAAAATTCGATTGAGAAAAAATAATAGACAAATACGAAACATTAATAAATCCACAAAGAAACATACCAAGTGGAATAACAAGATTGACATGAATAACAAACGAAATGGTTTCTAGTGCACCAATAATTTCTGAAATTTTACCAGATTTTTTAAATTTTATACAAGATGATATACTTGTAGCGCACAACTCTAGTTTTGACTATTGATTCTTATCAGAAAACATATACAAACATCAAAAATTTTGGTTAGAAAACCCTGTAATTTGTACTAGAAAACTTAGTAGTAGGTTAATCCCAGAATTACCAAGAAAAAACCTAGGAAGTATATGCGAACACTTTGGTTTGATAAATAATCAAGCCCATAGAGCAATGTGAGATACAACTGTAACAGTAGAAATCTTCAAAAATTTATTAAAATTATTAGAAAAAAAAGAAATTTTAAATAAATCAGATATAATTGAATTTCAAAATAAAAAAATTTGTGACTGTATTTAGCTGTCTTTTGACAAAAAAGTCAAACCGTATAGAAAAAAAAGAGACTTAATTTTAGTAAAAAAATCACTTTTTAGCTATAATTAAATAATAATATATTTAATAAAAAAGCTAAAAAAACATGATAACAGCACAAGAATGTAGCAACCAATTAAAAGAACAGTTCCAAACTGATTTTTCTCAACAATCAAATATTTCTCAATTAATGACAAAATCTCGATGAGAAAACAAAACAGAGTGTTTTTCACATTTTTGAAGTATTTCCAGTATAAATACATATTTAACTAATATAAAAAACAATAATACTGTAATCAACAAAGAAAATACATCTTTTGATAGCGATACAGATCTAATAAAGACAACAGAAAAAGAAACACACTCATCTGCTTGACAAGAATCAACATCGGGATTTTTAGAATGATTTTCTGGATGACTAAAATCAATATGATTGTATGTGCTTTACATTCTAATAGCATTGATAGCAATTAATCTTTTAATCAAATTAATAAGATATACACTAAGACGATGATATGCTTTTTTCAATCACAATAGAATGGTTTATATGAAAGTTCTAGTACCAAGATGAGACAGCAAGTTAGATCGTGAACAAGCAAAAGAAATAGCAAAAGATATGAAAGAAAAAATAAGTAGAATGACACAAGTATATCTAAATTTACACAAATTGTGAAAAATAAGCGTAAAAGACAAAATAATGTATAAAATTTTCAGAAAACCTAGAATAATGATAATGTATCATTATGAAAACGGAACAATAAATTTTATAATATGATGCTTTCCTGAATATAAAAAAATTGTTGAATGATCAATTGGATCACAATATCCAAGTAGTTCTATTGAAGTAATTAAAAATCCAGAAATATTTAAAAAAAAGCATTATAGGGTCATGCCACTTCAATCAGAAAGAGACTCAATATATACTCTAAAATTATTTAAAAAAATGAATGACGATCCAATAAACAACTTAGTTGATGGATTAAGTAATATATCAAAATATGACACTGCTACAGTAATGATGACAATAAAACCAATATGAGACAAGCGAAATGAAAAAGCAAAAAAACAAATAGATAGACTATATAAAAATCTAGACCTTAAACCAAATTGAATAATATCAAAAATATTAAAATGAATATGAAGTTTATTCAAATTAATATTTACATGAAAGATGCCAGATACTAAAAGCTGAGAAAATGTAACAATGGTACGTATGACAAAAGCAAAAGAAGATACTCTAAATGATATGGCCGAAGAAGCTGGTACTGCCGCTTTTGAATCAGGATTGTTGTTGATAACAACATCAGATGAAAAAAATAATTTGAAAGATAATATAAATAGTCTAATAACTGCATACAACGTATATACAGATGAATATGGAAATGAATTAGAAGCATTAGAAAACAAAGCAGGTCTACTAAACTTTATTTCTAAACCACTACGAACTACTGCTGCAAAATATTGATTGACAAATCTTTTTTATCGTTCAAATATTTTTACAGCCAATGAGTTGTCTAGTTTGTTTCACTTTCCAGACAAAACATATAATCGTTCAAGCGCTATTGAGTGGATGCAATACAAAGTTTTACCAGCTCCTTCAAACCTGCCAACATTTTCATCAGAAAATGAAACTTGATATATCATTAGTGGTATAGTAGCAGAAAAATACAAATGAGGTAAAATGTCTGAAATATTAAAAGAATACAAAAACCATCGAGCCGTATGAAAAAAAATAGTCGAAGAAGAGAAATTGAAACCAATAGAAAAATTCAAAAAATCACAACTAAAATGAAAAGAAATAATAAAAAAAGAATGAAAAGAGTTTGTAAAAATAAAAGAAAAAAAAGAAGTATATTGATATAAAACATTTGATTCATGAATATTACTATGAACAAACATATATAGAAACAGATATTCTCCTGTATATATGAAAAAAAATGATAGAACTAGACATCATTATTGTATTGGTAAATCAGGTACATGAAAATCTGTATATCTACAAACGCTTGCTAGACAAGATATGTGGAATTGAGATGGACTATGTGTAATAGATCCTCACTGAGACCTTGTAGAAGACCTATTACAGTACATACCAAAAGAAAGAGCAAAAGATGTAATATTTTTTGACGCTGGTAATGATGATAGACCTATGTGATTAAATCTATATGAGATCAACAACTTGGATGAAGCCGATAGGACAGTAAATGATGCTACAGAAATATTTATCAAGATGTTTGGACCAGAAATATTTGGACCACGTATACAAGAATATTTTAAATATGGTAGTTTAACAATATTAGAAGATTTTGAAGATAGACCTACAATTTTAGATGTAGTAAGATTATATACAGATGAAGCATACAGAGAATACAAAGTCTCAAAAGTAAAAAACCCTACAGTAAAAAACTTTTGGGAAAAAACATATAATGCCATGTGAGATAGAGAAAAAGCAGAAATAATACCATATTTTAGTTCAAAATTTGTGTCTTTTAACACAAATAGACTTATTAGAAATATAATATGACAAACAAAATCCGCCTTTCACTTAGAGGATATAATGAACAACAAAAAAATATTATTAATTAGTTTATCAAAAGGTAAAATATGAGACCTTAATGCCCAACTTTTAGGTATGATATTGGTTTCAAAAATATACAACGCAGCCATGTGACGTGCTAGAATGCCTGAAAATGAAAGAAAAGATTTTTATTTATATGTCGATGAATTTCAAAACTTCGTATCTGGTACTTTTGCAGACATACTATCAGAAGCTAGAAAATATAAACTTTGCTTAATTATGGCTCACCAATATATAGCACAATTGGAAGCATGACAATGATTAAATAAATCTGAGGGATGAAAATGAGATGTTAAAGCAGCAGTTTTCGGTAACGTCTGAACTATGCAATCTTTTAAAGTCGGTGCTCCCGATGCTGAATTTTTAGAAAAAGAATACCAACCTGTGTTATGAGCTTGAGATATTAGTGGTATAGCAAACTATAAAGCCTATGTAAAACTAAATATAGACAACGCAACTACACGTCCATTTAGTATGAATAGTATTTATACAATGGATTATCAAAACAAAAAAATTCCAGATATTTTAAAAGAATACTCCTCTAAAAAATATGGTAGAAAAAGAAAGTTTGTTGATGCAGAAATCACAGCTAGATTATGATTAGATTTAGATGAGGTAGACAAAAAACAAGAAGAATGAAAAGAGATACAACTAGAAGAAGTACAAAAACAAAAACCATTAGAACCATGAATTCCTCCAGAAAAAAATATAGAACAAAACAAAAAACAATAATTTAATAAAAAACAATTATAAAAACTGGATAAAAGTATCCGGTTTTTTTAAAAAAACTATATATATAAATTTGTGATTGTAAAATCATAGTTAATAGTTATAATCCTATTTCTTTATTATATATAAAACAAAATTTTGACAAACGTAGAAAAATTTAGAGCATTAGGAATATGAGAAGAAACCCTAAAGATGCTAGAAAAAAAATGATTTAAAATCCCTTCTCCAATACAAGAAAAAACAATACCCTTATTGTTAGCCTGAGACAAAAACATTATCTGACAGGCTCAAACTGGTACTGGTAAAACTGCAGCATTTGGTATTCCTCTTGCTGAAAAAATATTAAAACACGAAAACCACACACAGGCAATAATTCTAGCTCCCACAAGAGAATTGGCAATACAAGTTGCAGATGAAATTAGATCGTTTCTTCACAACAAAAATATCAACGTAGTAACAATTTATTGATGACAATCTTACGAAATACAGTTAAAGGCTTTGAAAAAATGAGCAGACATCATAGTATGAACACCATGAAGACTAATAGATCATCTCAAAAGAAAAAGAATAAAACTTGATAAAATTAAATATATGATATTAGATGAGGCAGATGAAATGTTGAATATGTGATTTATTGAAGAAATAAAAGAAATACTAAACCACACAAATGATAAAAAAAGCACTATGTTGTTTTCGGCAACAATGCCAAAAGAAATATTAAAAGTAGCCCAAAAATATATGGGAAAATATGAAATAGTTTCAGTCAAAAAAGAACAACTTAGTTGCACACAAACAGATCAGTTATATTTTAACATAAACTACAGAGATAAATTAGAAGCCTTATGCAGAGTTATGGATATAGAAAAAGATTTTTTTGGTATAGTTTTTTGTAAAACAAAATCTGATGTAGATGATATTACTGCACAATTAATTCATAAATGATATTCAGTAGAATGATTACATTGAGATATATCTCAAAACCAAAGAGAAAGAATAATAAACAAATTTAAAGCAAAAAAAATAAAGACTTTAATAGCTACAGACGTTGCTGCCAGAGGTATTGATGTAAATGATATTACACATGTAATAAACTATTCCTTACCCCAAAATCCAGATGCATACATACATAGAGTATGAAGAACATGAAGAGCTTGAAAAACAGGAACAGCTATTACTTTTGTAACACCAAGTGAATCTAGAAGACTTCCATTTTTCAAAAGAGCCACAAACACAGATATAAAACTTGAAAAAATACCAAACATAGAAAACGTTTTGTTATCTAAAAAATCTCAAATAATATCAGAAGTTAAATCAGCAATAGAAAACAATTCTTATCAAAAACAAATGGATTTAGCAAAAGAAATACTTGAAAATAATAATCCATATGAAACTGTTGCTGCATTATTAGAACTAAAATACGAAAATGAATT
>DATFJH010000097.1:0-2238 GCA_035269265.1 Candidatus Absconditabacterales bacterium | reverse complement strand
CATAGAAGATTGTTTTAGAAAAATAGAAAACAAACCAACAATTTTGCCTATCGTTCCATCACCACAAGACAAATGATATAGAAACAAAATTGAGTTTTCTTTTGGAGTCTATATCTCACAAAAAGACGAAGTAGATAGTAGGTGGAATCTATGATTTCACAAACAATGAGAATTTAGTAAAATTATAGACATAGAAAATTGTGGGCTAGTTTCACCCAAAGTGAATGAAGTTTTTGAATACATCAAAAAACTATGTTTTGATTCAGGATTACCAACATATGATCAAAAGTTCCATAGATGATTTTTCCGTCATTTAGCAATGAGAGAAGGAACAAACACATGACAACTACTAATAAATCTTTCCATCTTCCCCATTAAAAAGGGGGACGAAGGGGGTTCAAAAAAACGAAAAAATCTAAAAAATATATTTAAAACAGATAAATTTATTCAAGAGCATATAACTACATTTGTTGTGACCTACAATGATTGATTGGCAGACATAATTAAATGACCAGATATTGAAGTAGAAACATTGTTTGGCGATGGATATATTTTTGATAAACTTGTATCTACCCCCCTTATAAAGGGGGGCTCGGGGGGTTCAATTGTTGAATCTACCCAACCCCCTTTATCCCCCTTACAAAGGGGGACTATTGAATCCACCTTCAGAATCTCTCCTTTCTCATTTTTCCAAACAAACACACACTGAGCAGAAAAATTATTCCAAACATGAGCTGATGCACTAGCACAGGTTCAATGAAAGGTCTTAGATCTTTATTGTGGAGCCGGTAGTATTGGTATCAATTTTTTGAATATGGGAATATGAGATAGTTTATTGTGAATCGACATAGTCCAAGAAGCCATCAAAGATGCTGATTACAATGCAGAAATAAATTGATTAAAAGAGAAATGTAAATTTATAGCATCACCATCTGAGAAAATACTCAAGAATTATCCTAAAATACAAAACGAGTTAAATAATATCTGACTAGTAATAGTAGATCCTCCAAGAGAGTGATTGCACAAAAATGTAATAGATCGAATTGAAAATCTCAAAAAAGAAAACCAATTTGAACTACTCTATATTTCTTGTAATCCTACTACAATGGCTAGAGATATAGAACTATTTGTAGAAAAATGATTTAAAATAAAATCACTTCAACCTGTAGATATGTTCCCACAAACACATCATATAGAAACTGTTTGAGTTTTAATATAACCAGTCATTGCGAGCAAAATGAAATGACAGCGTGGCAATCCAGCCTAGATTCTTCACATATCAGAATAACCCATTAACTGTAAATCTTATAAAATGAAAAAACACACCTCCACAATAATATTCACAACAATACTAATCCTATTAGATCAAATATCTAAGTATTTTTTCTACAATCAAAATTTATTAAACAACTTGAAAATAATTCAACCAGCATTCAATACAGGAATATCACGATCACTACCAATACCACAATTAATAACAATATTATTAACTATTGGAATAATAATTTTACTAATAATATTATATTCAAAAAATAAAATATCAAAACGAGTAGTTATATTTGTATTAGCATGAGCAATTTGAAATTTGATAGATAGAATATTTTTATGATGAGTTAAAGATTTTATAAAGGTTTTTGATTGGTTCCCGATCTTTAATTTAGCAGATATTTTTATTAATATATGAATTATATTACTAATTTTGAAAGAATTATTTTCAACAAAAAAATAAAAAATTTCATATATTTTAAATCAAACATAAAGTTTGAGATTGCATTTGTCAGACTCATTGAAACTACCCACCAAACATTACAAAATTAGCTGAAAAATTGAGCCTATGCGAAATTTTCCGTATTCACGAATAATATTGCAAAGTTAAAGTATGATTGCAATCTCAAAACTAGGGACTTTTTGGTTACTTTTGTGACTCAATGAGACAAAAGTAACACCCTAGTGGTAAGGTTTTTAATGAAATTTCTATACTAATGCTTACTAAATATACAGATTAGTCGACATGAAAACCAAAACATATCTTATATAAAAAAATCAACTTGAAAAAATAAATATTATTAGTAAACACAAATTACTTTATATAATTATTAATAAGAAAATGGAATTTGAAGGAATTATCACTATGATGTGAAATGAAGAAACAGTAGGACAAAACAATCTACGTAAACTTACTTTTGTATTAGAAGAAGACACAGACAAAGAGTACAAATGATCTATAGCTGTAGATGT
>DATFJH010000096.1:0-14594 GCA_035269265.1 Candidatus Absconditabacterales bacterium | reverse complement strand
TTTCTGATAGTTTTTTTATTGTATTTTCTCATTCTAAACCAATTACCTCTACTTTATCTCCAATACTAGCTCACTGATTTAATTCAAAAGAAGATAAATTCATGCAAATAATACCTATTTGTTGGACATAATCTTTTTTATATTCAAAATATATTTTATTACTTGCTGATCTTGGTAATCATTCTGCATACCCAAATGGTATAGAAGCGACTATAGAGTCTTTGTTAGACAATCGTTTGTGGTTGTAACTTACTCAATCCTCTGCTGGTATTTTGTGAATAGAGATAATACTTGATTCTATAGACAATGCTGGGTTTAATTTTGAGCTTAAACTATAATATTTATCGTTTTCTTCTAGTGAACCATATCAATACAATGCTAGTCCTGGCCTATATGCATTGAAAAAATTGTCTTTTATCTTAAATAGTCCTGCGCTATTGGCTATGTGTTTTCGTATAGGAGTATGTCAATAATCTATCACTACATGATACATTTTTTTGAATAAATCTATTTGTCACTGAATTCAGGTATTTTCTTGGTTATCTGCACTATGTAAATGAGACATTACTCATTCTACTTGAATCTTTGGGTATTTTTTTAAATATTCTAATATATTGATTAATTCATTTTCATTTACTCACTCTCTATGCATTCATGTATCTAAAAATAAGTGTATTTTTATTTTTTTCTTTAATTTTGATAAATACTTAATTGTTTCTATATTATAAACACAAAAAGTAGTCCTAGATAAATCAAATTTTTTGTAATTTTTGACTATAGTTTCTCAAAGAATTAAAATATTTTTTTTGGAATTCTTTTTAACTATCTGATACTCTGGAAAACTATCTACTACTAAATATGGAGAATCTGTTTTGTTTAAAATTTTTGTAGTTTGAGATAATCAATGACCGTATGCATTGGATTTCAAAACTGGAAAAATATCTGCTTTGGGCTTCAGACTTTTCAAATATTCAAAATTGTGTAATATATTTTTTTGATGAATATATATTTTATTCATTGGTTCTACTGTTGGATTGAATAATCTTTTTATTCGAGATTTCATTATTCGAATTCAGAATATAAAATGTAGAATTTACAAATATATCTTATATATAATAATCGTAAGTCTACTTGCAATATTTAAAATAATAAATAAAGTTTTTTTAGAAAAGTGTTGACTTTTGTTTTTATTTATATATTATACTTATACAAATATTCGGATATGGCGAAAAAAAAATCCTGGAAACCGATTATGCCGAAAGAAGACCTTAGCGCGCAAAAGAGTCTTCACCTATACCAGGAATCTGCCGAAAGATCCGACCGAAAGAAAGCTGTGAGACCAGCCGCAAAAGGCTCGAAAATGCAAAATACTCACAGTTAATTGTAAATCAGCTGGGCTTAGCAGTGTGAGCGTCTATCGCTCACGCTCCTCCCGGCGACAAAAAACCCGTTTATATGAAACGAAAGAATGCCTTTCCAGGATTTACTTAAGGCCATTACTGGCCAATAAAAGTAAATCAATCAAAAACAAATTACCCGGATCGCGGCAATGTACGCCGCAAGTAAAATTCAAAATTAATAATAGAACCCCCTTCCGTATTCGGCAGTGGGGTTTTTTATTTAAAAAAATATGTAGCACTTAAATAAAAAAAGTGCTATTTTTTTCTTGAAAAAGGAAAAAAAATTTATATAAGAATGGTACAATTCATTTGCAAAAATGTGTGGAAACTATAGAAATAACTGTTGTTTTAACAAGAAAACATAGAAACATGAGAAAAAATATAAAGCTATTCAATCCATATGCTATATCTAGTTTAAAATATGCAAACAAGATTTCTATTTCTAAAAATCTTAAAAATATAAATTGAAATACTCTATTTTGGGGTATATATCAATATATGAGAAATCATCAATATTTTGATCTTTTTTGCAATATTACATGACTGGAAAATATAGATGCTTTGGATAAGTATTACAAAAAAAAAGTTAATATTAAATTAGATAATCTAGAAGCATTGGAAGCTGATAAAAATTTACAACTAAATAAAAAATTGCATACAAAAATAGATGAAATACTAAAAGATGGTTTACATCAATTAGACTTTATTGTCCTATTTTATATATCATTTTTTGATTTGTCTATTGAATTTAAAAGATTTTTAGAAAGTAAAAAAATCTGAGTTGACATAGAAAAGATAATTAATAACTGTGAAAACCTACTAGACAATCCTGTGATAATAAAATCTGGACTATTTGCATTTTTAGAATTATTGAATAAACTTTTTGAGAAGTTAAATTTAGATTCAAAAAATGTAAAAATCATGGATATACAAAACATTAATAATTTACACAACATAAATGATATGTTGGACTCTCTAGACAGTGAGATTGTTGAAAAATGAGATGATAGTGAAAGTGAAGTGTGAACATGAGTTAAAAAATGAAAAAAAGAAGACAAAAAAATGACTATTGATTATTTTGGTACTGATCTTACAAGAGAAATGAAAGATGGTTTTATGGACCCAATAATCTGAAGAGACAACGAAATAGATCAAGTAATCTATACTCTTTTAAGGAAAAACAAAAATAATCCTTTACTTATATGAGAAGCTGGAGTAGGTAAAACAGCTATTGTAGAAGGTTTAGCACAAAAAATAGTAGAATGAAATGTACCAGAAAAATTGAAAAATAAAAAAATATATTTGTTGGATATGGGTACACTTTTAGCTTGAACAAAATATAGAGGTGAATTTGAAGCAAGAATGAAATCTATATTGGAAGAAGCTGTAGACCCTACAAACAATATTATTTTGTTTATAGATGAATTACATACTATTATATGAGCTGGTGGACAAGACAACAATGATGCTGCTCAAATGTTAAAACCACTTCTAGCTAGAGGTAAAATAAAATTGATAGGTGCTACAACATATGATGAATATCAAAAACATATAGAAAAAGATGCAGCACTGAAAAGAAGGTTTCAAGAAGTAATAGTTAACGAACCAAGTAACGAAGTAGCAGAACAAATAATGGAATGACTAAAACAAACATATGAAGATTTTCATGGAGTAAAAATTGAAACAGAAGCTATTAAATATAGTATAAAATTAAGTAAAAGGTATATGTTAAACAAACATTTACCAGATAAAGCTCTTGATATTATAGATGAAGCTTGTGCTAGAAAATCTACAATGCAACAAAAACTAGCAAATGATGATAGCTACAAAAAAGCAGAAAAGAAAATAGAAAAAATTTGAGAACAAATAGAAAAAGCCATTGAAAACCAAGATTATTTCTTGGCTGCAGAACTAAAAGAACAAGAAGAAAAAGCTAAAAATGAAATCTTTAAAATAAGAAGTAAGAAAAATGTACCTACACATCTTAGACCAAGTATTAAAAGAACAGATGTAGGTAATGTATTGGCAGATAAAACATGAATACCGGCAAACGTAGTTAATCAGTCTGAATTAGAAAAGTTAAAATTGTTGGACAAGGAACTTAAATGACATGTTTTCTGACAAGATGATGCTGTACAAGCAGTAGTAAAAACATTGACTAGAAATAGATTGTCTGTAATAGAAAAAAACAAGCCAATTTGATCGTTCTTGTTTTTGTGACCTAGTGGAGTTGGTAAAACTTTCTTAGCAAAAATGATAGCAAAAAACTACTTTGGTGATGAAGATGCTGTAGTTAGATTAGATATGTCAGAATTTATGGAAAAATTTTCTGTAAGTAAACTGATAGGTAGTCCATCTGGTTATGTAGGTTATGATGAATGATGACAACTTACAGAATTAGTTAGAAGAAAACCATATTCAGTATTATTATTGGATGAAATAGAAAAAGCTAGTTCTGATGTGTTAAATATACTATTGCAAATACTGGACGAATGAAAACTAAAAGATAGTAAAGGTAGATTGGTGGATTTCAAAAGTACAATAATAGTTATGACTTCAAATCTTGGTAGTGAAGAATTTAGCAAAAAGAAATGAACCATATGATTTGATGCTGACAAAAATAAAAATGGAGATATGAATCAAAAATCTTTTGAAAAAATAGAAAGTAGAATATTTGAGGAATTAAAAGATTTTATGACTCCAGAATTGTTAAATAGAATTGATCATAAAATTGTATTTAAACCACTATCTAAAGAAGTACTTACTGGAATATTTAAAAATAATTTACAAGAATTCTTGAAATCATGGAAAATTAATTCTAAAGTAAAATTACCAGAATATAAAGACAAAAAAATAGAAAAAATAATTGATGAAATTTATGATCCACAGTATGGAGCTAGGCCTATCGAAAGATATATTCATGATACAATAGAACCAGAAATAATTAATCAATTGATGTGAGATTAATAAAATGATTGAAAATAATATTTTAGAATTTAACTAATATATATGGTTGATAAAAAAACTTTTATAGAAAAACTTAATAAAGCCCTAGAATGGGAATACGCTTCATCAATCCAATATGTGCAACATGCAGCACTAATAACATGACCAGAATATGACGCTATCGCAGAAGAATTAGTAGTTCATGCTGAAGAAGAATTAGCTCATGCTATCAAAGTAGCAGACATAATCTGAGATTTGTGAGCTACACCAAGTGTAGAAGTAGAAAAAAGAGAAACATCAGAAGATTCAAAAGAAATGTTGGAACAAGATTTAAAGTGAGAAGAAATAGCTATAAACTTGTACAAAGAATTGATTGCTATGGCTGAAGAGTTGGGCGAATATGGTAAACGTAGAATATTAGAAGACATATTGATGGATGAAGAAGAACACAAAAGAGATCTTTTATGATCTTTGGGTAAATAATTTCTAAAAAAACATTGTAATATAATAAAAAAGCGGAATTTATCCGCTTTTTTCTTTAATCTTGAAAAAATTATTCTAATAGATATATTAAATTAGTAAAGTGTTTTTTAATTAATTATTAGATTAAAGATGAATCAGTATTATGATGAAGAAGAAACAAAAATAGATAAACTTTTATTAATTTTTAGAAGAGCTTTTATTATATTATTTGTATGATTTTTATTGTGGTTGATTTTGTTTAAAGTATTATGACTTGGTAAAGACAGATGAATAATAGTAGATTGAGAAACTAACTCTATTACAGGTGATATCAATGATGATAAATTGTGAACTGATAATGGAGAATTTAATGGTAAAATGGAAGATTTGTGAAAAAATTATTCTAAAAAATGAAATCAGATATACTACAAATGACAAATAGTAGAGTTTGTAAACACAAATGAATTCAAAGTAATTACTGAAAATAAAAAATATACTGCTGAGGGAATGATAATAAATTCAGATAACTTGATAAATATATTTAAAGATTATGAAACTAGAGCTTATATGATGAAACATATAGATGGAATAATCAAAAATGAAATTAATGTCACAGATCAATTGAAATGAGCTAGTGAAAATGGTATGTACAAAATAGAAAATGATTATGAAACTTTGAATAAATTTAATCGAAATGATAGATATGATATGACTAGCGAACAAAGAGCTAAATTTGCAATAATGTTTTTGTATGTAAAAATAGCAAAAGCATATTCTAATGATAAAATATCTATGAAAGTAGCACTAATGGAACTGAAAGAATTTATAGAAAACTTCGATGAAGATAAGCTTAAAAAAGAATTATACAAGAATGACCTGCAGGGTATAAGGTGAGATATCTGACTAGACAAACACTGTATCTATGTAGATGGAAAAGTATATGCATGTTTTCTAGATAAAATACTATTAAAATAAAATCTCAAGTTTGCTTTATTCCATAGCCCAACTGCTATGACTAGATATAATCAGCTCGTAAGAGATAAAACTCCTAAAATTATTAAAGACAATGGTATGATTGCCACTACTCATGTAGCAAACGATAATGAAATGTTTGTAATGTTGCAAAAAAAACTAAAAGAAGAAGTTTGAGAGTTTATGATTGATGAGTCTGTAGAAGAACTGGCAGACATACTAGAAGTGATATATGCAATTTGTGAAAACAAGTGATTTTCTATAGAAGAAATAGAAAAAATAAGGAAAGAAAAAAGGAAGGAAAAAGGATGATTTGATAAAAAAATTATATTAGACAAGGTTGAGGAGTAAAAAAAACCTCCTAAAAATTAGGAGGTTTAGAGAGCTTCATATTTGAAGCTTATATATAATTATTGCTGTGACAAACTTTTTATTAAAAATATTTCTTATTACAAGAGATTTACATACTTTTAATAATTTTTTTTACTACTCAAATAACTTTGGATTCATCATATTTAGATAGTTCAACTTTGTCAAAAAACCTATTAATTGATTCTAAATAAAAATTATCTTCTTGCTTTACCACTTTTTTTAGTTTTGGTAATTCGTTGTGAACTATAAAGACAAAATCATTTGGATCGTAATTTGGTTGTTGACGGATAAGTACTAAATCACCATCTTGTATTTTTGGTTCCATACTATTTCATTTGGCTCTTACAAAAAAAGAATTTTGTACATCATTGGTACCTATAAAAGCTAATGTAACAGGAATTTTTTCTTGAGAATATTCATCTATAACGGCCTTACCTTTGTTTCCACATTGTGCAAAACCAAAAACAGGAATCTGAATAATGTCATCAAATTTACTTTGAATACTTTCTCTTATAAGTCTATATCAATTAGAATCTTTGATGAAGTATCATTTTATAACCAACTGATTTAGTTTGTTTAAAACTGTTTGTGGATGACTAACTCATATAGCAGAAGCTATTTCTCTAAGAGTAATCCCCTCCTCTTGAGTATTTTTTTTGAAAAAAGCTATTAGAGCTCTTTGAATATCATCTAATTCTGAACGATTTCTAGCCATGGTAATGGTAGTTAAAAGTTAAAATTGAGTTGTCATTTCGACTAAGTGCAACGCATGGAGAAATCTCTTTAAATATAAGTTAAGAGATCTCTCGATTACTTCGGCAAATATGCCGAATCCACTCGAGATGACAATCTATATTAATTTTTTATCTCAATTTTATTCTAACAATCTCTTTGACAATGTCAAATCTTTTTTGACTTTATCAAGTTGTTTTTTGACGTTTTTTGTTCTACTAGTTTTGAACTAGTAAAAAAAGTCTTGATTTTTTGTTTTTTTTGATTAAATATTTAGATGAACAAACGTACACGAAGTCGGTCTATCAAAAAATAGACAACGAATGCTCTTTTACATACATATAAAAACACGAAAATGAATATTAAATTTGAAAAATTATTAGTACGACAAAAATCTAAAGAAATTACCCTGAATATCCAAAAAAAGCTAAAAGTTGATGATGACTGGTGATTTAAATCACAAGTCCAAAGAGCATCTATATCAGTAATGGACTATATCGCACAATGATATGAAAAACGATATGATGATGCAAAGGTTAAACTTTATTTAATAGCTAATTCTTATAATACAAAAGTAGTAAATATGCTGAGTCTAGGGAAAGATCTTTGATATCTAGACCCAGAGACAGCAAATAATTTACTATGAGAATGCATAAACTTAAATAAAATGATTTACAGCCTTGTATCAAAAATCAAAAAAAGAAACGAAACTGAATCAAAAAACTCAGTAGCTCAAAGTGCATAATGTTATAAAGTTTAAATTAAATCGAAAAAAATTAACTTTGCACTTTAAACTAAATTTATATGCATTTACGACTTTTGTGACGTTTGTCAAAAAATATTATTCGCCTTTTATAAAAAAATTAGAATAAAAATGGTAAAAAACAACGACAATTTGAAAGAAGCTTTTAAAAACATTGAAAAGCAATTTGGTAAATGATCTATTATGAAAATGTGAGACAATTCCAATGTATGACTTGTAAACACAGTTCATAGTGGTAGTTATGTTTTAGATTTAATATTAGGATGATGATATCCTGAAGGAAGAATAGTAGAAATCTATTGACCAGAATCTAGCGGTAAAACCACAATAGCACTACATGCTATCGCAGAAATTCAAAAGAAAGGAGAAGTAGCTGCTTTTATAGATGCAGAACATGCTTTGGATCCACATTATGCCAAAAAACTTGGTGTAAACACTGATGAATTGCTATTATCACAACCTGATCATGGTGAACAGGCACTACAAATAGCAGAAGAATTGGCAAAATCAGGTGCTGTTAAAATGATAGTAATAGACTCAGTAGCTGCTTTGGTACCTAGAGCAGAAGTTGAATGAGACATGGGAGACAGCTATATGTGATTACAAGCTAGAATGATGTCGCAATGACTTAGAAAACTTGCATCAGTATTAGCAAAAACAGACACTATGTGTGTTTTCATAAATCAAATTAGAATGAAAATATGAGTAATGTTTGGTAACCCTGAAACAACATCTGGTGGTAATGCCCTAAAGTTTTTTGCATCACAAAGAGTTGAAATTAGAAGATGAGACAAAGTAATGGAAGATAAAGAACAAATTGGTTATTTGGCTAGAATCAAAATTGTTAAAAATAAGATATTTGCACCTTTTAAAACTGCTGAAATCCCAGTAAAACGATGATTTGGTTATGATCATATATATGATATAATAGAAGCCTGATTAATATTACAACTTGTAAATAGAGCTTGAGCTTTTTATTCTATTTGAGACAAAAAAGCACAATGAAAAGAAAAATTAATAAAGATGCTAATTGAAGACAAAAAACTTTTAGACAAGCTAGAAAAAGACATACAAAACCAAATAAAAGATATAAGAACAGGTAAAAAGGCTATAGATGACGTAGCTTTGGATGAAGTAAATGAAATCATCGAAAACTTAGAATAATTATGTAGATAATATTAAAACAAAATAAGACGTGCAAATTTCCAAAAGAAGTTTATCGTCGTTTTATACATTTACCCCACAAAATTGTGGTGGTATATTGGAATTTCATTCTTTTAGAATCACCATATAATAAAAAACCCTGGCAATAAATCGCCAGGGTTTTTTGAAATACGACTTTCATTCCTACAACTATCTTTTCTACAACTGTAATTCCTAAGAAAGCAGGAAGCCTATAAATAGTCGTTTTTAAAGATTCCTGCCTCCGCAGGAATGACGAAGCTCATGTTTAATATTTTGAAATTACTATATGTTAAAAAACCCTATCTAATAAATGGTTTTTTAAAGAATAATATTCTTATTTTACAATAACATCTAATATTCAGATTTTTTTTCATCCAAACTCTATAATTAAATTACTTTTTCAAGCTTTTTTTCATGTAATTTCTACTTTAGCTTTTCATTTTGTAATAAGCTGTAAATAACTAACATCTATTTCTATCTTATCATTACTTGTTATCATAAGAAAAGGTATTTGCAATATTCATTTAAACCAATTTCAATCTTTATTATTACTTTGTCACTTTTTAAATATTTCTATATCTAAACTTAATGTTTCTCATAAAAGAAGACTCCTCTCTTTCAACTCTGAACGTATTTCTATATCCCAAAGTTTTGTAAAATGTTCTGCTAAAGGCGTTATTCATTCAAAATCTAGCTCTAATAAGTATGGGTCTTCTTCTGTATTTTCTTCTTCAATATCTTCTTCTATGTTTTCTTCTTCCAGACTTTCTTCTGTATTTTCTTCTTCAATATTTTCTTCTTCCACATCTTCTTCTATGTTTTCTTCCTCCACATCTTCTTCTATGATGCTACCTGAAATTTCATTAGAAATATTATCTGATTTATTATTAGAATCTTCTGCTGAATTATGATTATTACTATCAGTATTATTGTTTATAACTTCATTCCATTTATCTATTTCACTATCTGAGATGTCTTTTTCAAGATCTTCTAGTCATAAAGAATCTTCTTCTGTCTCTTCTGTTTCATCAGAGTTTTCTTCATTATTTTCTTTTATATTTTTATCTTCCTCATCTTCAGGTGTAAAAATATAAGTGGAGTTTGATTCGAATATTCTTATTGGATCATACTGATAAGTAAATAATTCATTTCTACAAAGTCAATTTTGAATTATTTTATAATGTCATTTACTCAAATCTGGACAATTTGTATATGAATATGCTGGTCTACCATAATTATCTTTATCTATTTCAAAATGAACATGATATCATCAAAGTTTTCAAAAAGTATTTCACGAATTTCAGACTGTTCAAACTTTTTGTCATTTAGAAACCACATCTCAATTTTTAACTATAATATTGTCCATATGTGCATATATTGCATATACTATTTCTCATTGATAAACATATTTTATTTTTAATACATTACCATATGCAGAATTTCGTCATGCAAAATAAACCTCCCCATCTCATATAGAATAAAGTGGTGTACCACGAGCAGTTGCAATATCCAATCATGCATGAGCTCATATTTTTTGATTCCAAGAATCAGAATATGGAGCAGCCCAAAGTGCAGTATAAATAGATCTATACAAACTATTGTCCTCATATGCTGAGTAATTAGCTCAATGTATTATTGGTAAGTCTATTTTACATGAATCTGGCATATCGTTTCGATAAAGAGTTCTACACTCTAGTGTAGAAACTTTTTGTAATGGATAAGAAAATGAATTGTTATTTGGTAAATTAGAACCACTAGCAAACATTAATCCCATAAATCAAATCATTCAAACCAGTATAAGCTCTCATGCGTGTAATAGTGTATGATGACACTTATGTACATGATGTGAAATTTTATGAATATGTTTAAGTCCATGTGTATCTACATGTTTGTGTAATTTTTTATGTATATGTCTTTTAATATGCTTTTTCATACTGTATTTATAAAATAAAGTATTAAGACAATAATATTATACTCACAAAAAGATTTTTTGTCAAATTTCGAGCTACTTTTTTGGAAACAAATTTTATTTCATAATATAATGATAACATTTATGTAAATCTAAAAGAGTCATTTTTAAAAACTTCAAATATAAAAAAATTTCTAATTGTTTTTAATTAACTCCTCTATTCTTTCTTTTGGTCAAAGGTTTGTTGAACTTTCTTCTTTATTATCAGGCCTTATTTCATTTACAAAATCTATAAGAGTAGATCTTATATCTTTGCTTACATTGGATCCAGATAGGTCGTTTGAAGTATTATGTTCTTTAAAAAAAGTACTATTATATGAATCACCCAGTAAACTTTGTAGCTTATTTATCCTATATTCTTTTTCTGATTTACTTGGATTCAAGTCTTCATATAAACCTTCTAATGCATTTACTATGCTACTATCTGAACTATAATGTCTTATCTCATCTTCTTTTCAAAGCATTTTTATTGTTCTGTCAATCATTATAGAAAAGTAATCAACTGTTTCATTTTTACTTAGTCGATAAGCACTTATTTCATTAACGATACCAGCATCATTTAAGGCTTTAGCGTGATTGAAAGACCAGTAATTTTCCTTACTAGTATCTATTCATTCTAAGCTTTCTAAATTATACTTTCATCAATATAATAATCTTGATAAAATTGTTAATATCTGTGCTCTTGTTACGTGTCTATCTGGATTAAAATTTTCAGCTACCATTAGACCATCTTGTTCATATCACATATATCCATATAAACAAGCTTGTATAGCAAAATACTTTTTACTAGAATAATTTTTTAAATCTTTAAAATCATAACATTCTTGTTTATAATCATGCTCTATTCAAAGTTCTAAAGCAACTTGATAAATCATTTCTGCTGCTAATATTCTTGTAAGCTCAGTATTTGAAGAGTTGTGGCTTGTAGTGTCTAAATCAATTTCTTCAAAATAATGACTATTTTCGATGTTTTCTGTGCTTTCAAAGCTTTCCTCACCTTCACATGTTCTATCATAATAGCTAGAAGAATGGTCTTCACACTCTTGATTTGCTCAAGGTAAATTTGAATCTTCACAGCAATCATCTCTACTAATGGTTGATCATCAACCTCAACAAGAACCAACTCTGCATGAAGAATATCAGAAAGTACCACCTAACACTCAATTATTACATGTCCTAAGTTCAGACAAACAACTTCATCCACAAGATACAAAATCTGAAGAATAAGTTGTTACACTTTCTCAATGGGGAATAATATTTCAATTAAACACACAATTATTTGGTTCAGCAACAATACATCAAGTATTTTGATAAGATCAATTTAATTCTCAATAACCACAAACTCTTATTTCTGAAACACAAGATGAACCATACTCTACGACTCCTGATTGATATGCTATAACTCCTCAAAGATGAGGTATAATCTGACCATTAAATTCACAAGAATTGGGTTCACAAATAGATCAATTCCGTGTAAATCAAGTATCACAATAAAAATTACAATCTCCATTAAGAAACTCATTATATCCTCGTTCCACTGGTTTTATATCTTGCAAGTTTTCTATACCATACCAGTTATATATATAACTAGTTTGAGTATGTATTGTATTATTTGGTAGTATTCATGCACAACTAAGGTCTTGTGGACAAACAAATGTCAAAAATGGATCAGACTCAGAATCTGTTTTACTAGCAAATGTTCGATACAACCTTTCTAAAAATTGTAAAGAATCAATATTTATTTCTCATACAGCTGGTTCATAATTTATAATTTCTGCTATATCTCATAAGGGCAATATTGATCATTCTTTATAATTTATCTTTAAAAAAATAGTCTTGCGTATAGATCCATCTATATTGTAAATATCTGATATACTTTGTGTTGTAACATAAATTTTATCAATATCATAATATTTAATAGAAACATCGTCATGTATACCAACTACCATATCTGAGAATATTTTTTTTCGACTATTTTCTTGTAAATTCCATAACTGATATTCTAATAGTCTATTATCATTTTGATAAACAAGATGCAACAAATTGTTCTCTACATCATATTCAAAATCAAATCAATAATCTGTATCTGGTATGTTAAACTCTCATACCTTTGTGTTACTAAAAGATTCATCTATCCTATAAATCTCTAATAATCTAGATCCAACTTTTTTATTTATATTTGTAATAGCATAATAAAGTTCGTTATTATTTCATGGCTTCAATACAGATTTCATTAAAGTATCTCAATTGGCTGATGCATAAATTGGGATAGATAACTTATGGTTAACATGACCTGCATCAAATTGAAATAATAAATAATCTTCTTTTTCTGAATTATAAAAACTTACAAATACTCATCATTTTTCACTTATTATTATATCAGGTTCAAAAAATATGTCTTCCTTAAATAAAACATAAGTATTTCGAGTAGAACCGTTATAAACACTTAACTCAATTAAGTTAATGTTGTTTTTATAAAGTATATATAAACTTTTATCATATGGATTGTAGACTGATTCAATATTTTTCAAGTGACCTTCTACTTTTGTTTCTATATCATACCAATTTCAGTCTTCATATTTTTTTACTCACAAAGCTCAATAATTATGTTCTTTATCTAATATATCTCGATAAGTGATATATGCTGTTTTTCAGTCATCTGAACTTATTAAATTTGGATGTCATATATTTTTATCTTCCAATATATTACCATGTTTTTCATCTGAAACTATTTGCCATCAATCTGTACACTCTATCAAACGACACTTGTCTCAACAAATATAACCTTCCTCTGCTTCACAAGATGCTGAACATCAATCTCAATTTTTTAAATTACCATCATCACATTCTTCTTTATAATTTCTTATTCAATCACCACAAACAAAGTCTTTACACTCTGATGGTTCTCATTCACAAATCCATCAATCTTCTATAATACAAGATGAATTACAACCATCTCAGTCAATCATATTACCATCATCACAAGATTCTTTATTTTCTTCCTCTATAACTCAATTACCACAAAACACATAGTCGGTTTTACAAATATTATAAGCACCTTGAGATAGTATTTCTCAATTATATTCTTCCAGTCTTTCTCATTTATTTCCAATATAATCATCATATATATCTCAATAAATTATTAATTCATATCAAGGCATAAAATTTAAATTAAACGCGTTATCTTCTCATCATTGAGGAATTAAATCATCTCAAATAAAATATAAAATTTGATTCCAATATTCTCTAGCTAAATCTTTTTCTTCCTCTAAATAAGAACTCATTCAAGCAAAATAATTTAAATATGGAAAATCATTAACAAGCATATTATTATAAGAATAAACCTCCTTAAATATATTATTTGCTGAATAAGTATCTCAATTTAAATAATACAAATATCATAGACAAAAAGATAATCTATCTTTTTCTAACGGATCTTTTTCTATTTTTATTCAGTTTTTTAAATTTTCAATATTTTTTTTTATAGAATCATCTGTAAGCCGTTCTAGTTTACAACTACTAGAACATCAATCTCAGTCTTTTAGATTTCAATCATCACATTGTTCTCATGGAACAACAGCTCAATCACCACAAGACAAACAAGCAAGCATTGGTTCACATGTTTTTGTTTCTTTATTTATATCACACTGAGATCATGCTTGATAATTTTTATTACAATTTTCTAAATCTAAGTTGTAGTCACCACAATCAGAAGATAGACTTCACTCACAAACTGGCAATACAATTTTTGCTGCTGCATGATGCTGTTCTCATGAAGAATAAATATTCAACA
>DATFJH010000095.1:0-6278 GCA_035269265.1 Candidatus Absconditabacterales bacterium | reverse complement strand
CGACGAACATCGTTTAATTTATCTATATTGATTTTCTAATAGAAAATATTCAAACATTGGATGACATCATTATCTAAAATTTAAAATATTTTGACAAGCCAGAAAAGACTGAATGAGTTATGTAGATATGTTGTGATGAGCACCAACATGATTTCCAGAGCACCCTCTTACTTGAGTTAGTAGATTTAAGGAATCATTGGGTTGAACGAAAATAGAACAATATGGTAGTTACGATTTAGTTATAAGACCATTTTTATACAAAATTTTTAAATTTTATTTTAAATTAAAACATAAATAAAAAATATATCAAAAGATACCACAAAAAACTTATACCTTACCACAAATATAGACTATGTCAAAAAAAAAGACCAAATATCTTGGTTTTTTTTTAGTTTTTATTAGTTTATAATTATAATTATTGTAGATTATATTTATAACATATATACTCTATGACAGAAGAAAACAAAATAAACTTTTGAGAAATAAATTTGAACAATGAACAAAAAACAGATTCAGAAAATTTTTTGAAAAATAAAAAATTAGAACAAGAAAAAAGCATAATAGCAAAAGCAAATGAAGAAAAAAACAAACCATTTGAAAATACAATAAATCTTGATGATATAAAAATAAAAGAAGAAAAAAAAGAAAATCAAAAAAAAATAGAATTTGGTACAGATTGAACAGAAAAAAGAGAAAAAAAACACTATCATATAAATTATCGAAAAATATTTATATTATCTTTTATCACAATATTAATAACCAGTATTGTTTCTTGAGCTTTATATATATACAATGACTATATAGAAAACTACTCTACTAATACAGAGATAGAAGAAACAAAAATATCAGAAAGTATTTGAAAAATAAAAAATTTAATAAATAAGTATTTTAAAAAAGAACACAATGCCAACAATGAAATTATTATAAGTGGTAAATTATGAATAACAGAATTAACAAATGTAGTTGAATCTGACAAAAATTATATACAAAAAAAAGAAATATTAAAAGATTCTGTAAAAAATCTAGTTAACACAATATTGATTAATTATAAAACTTTAGATAACAATAAAAAAGCTATTACAAAAAATGGTTTTTTCTCTAATGAAATATCAGAAATAATATGAGACAAAGAACAGATTTGATCAATACAAAACTCACTATTATCATTGGAGGCTATAAAGTTTAATAGTGCTATAAATGTATTTTCATACTTAGATACATTTTTAGAAAGCTTATCAAAATCTCTTGAAAAACCAAAAAGTGTTGTACAAGAAAACACAGAGGACATAATATCAAGATGAGATAAAGATATAAACTTGTATATAACAAATTGTTATCTAAATCCCTATGAAACAAGCCACAAATGTAACATCATATGAGATTTTGACAGATATTATAAAATAACAAAGGATGCTTATTTTGATACAAACTTTTTCAAAGAACTTATTCATTATACAGATATAAAACTAGAACAAACAGAATTACCAAGCTTTAGTATAACTTTTAAAGAATTTAACCAAAATAAAGATGAAATAACATTCAACATAGATATAAATACCTTCAAACAAGATGAAGTTGAACTAGCAAAAAAATGAATATTATCACCACATATATTTATATTTACAAATTTAATAAATAATCTTAAACAAAGTAAATTTATATTATGAGAGTGAATAAGTACAAAAAGCTTAAATATAGAAACAAAAATATTGGATATAGGTTCAACTCAATTTATTGTAAATAATTCAAATAAATCTTTTACACTACCAATACAAAAAGAGAGTCAAAGAGAAATATTTGATTTTATGGACACAATAGAATAAAATTTATATATAAAAAATAACATGGCAATTAGCACAGAAAGTATAGAAAAAGAAATATTAAAAACACAAAAAAATGAAGATAAAAAAGAAAAAAATATAGGTGAAGATTTATCTAAAATTTTTATAAAAACAAAAAAACGATTTGGTAAAAATAAAGACAAAGTAAAAATACTAATACCAATAGCAATAATATCAAGTCTAATAATGTTTTATATGATAACAAAAACAGTTATAAATATTAAAGAATTAAATAAAGAATCAAGTGAGTTATATAATTTAAACAACTTTAATATAAAACTACTGGAAAATAATGAATACACAAAAAATCAAGTTGAAGAAATGAAAACAGTAAATGAACTAATTAATTATGAAATTGATATAGAAAACGAAATAGAAAGATACAATTGATACTTATCAAGTTTGCAAAACCCGTATACAAATTTAACAAAACACTTATTGTTACCACAACTAAATATTTGGAAAGATCCATTTTTATGAAATGTTGATACAACAATACTATGAGCAAAGTTTTTAGAAAAAAATCCATACGACGATATAAAATTAATACAAGAATGGAGTGAATTTTTCAAAAACGTATGAAATAATAATGAATTTAATCAAATAGAAGATATTACCATATGAGAGATTGTAGAAGAAAAAACTAATTTTTATATACCAATCAAAATAAATTTTATATCAAGCTCAAAACGTTCCTTTTTATTGTTGGTTGAAAAACTATCAATTACATCAAATCAATTAAATATATCATTAATAAATGAATTTATTTACCATATACGAAATAATATTAAAGAAGAAAAAAATGACACAATTGAAGAATTGAAAAATGAATATTGAGAAAATTTTGATACAGAAAAGATAATATGATATCATATATATCAACGAATAAACAATAATTGAGATAATAAATTGATAAATGATGATATAATAAAAAAAAGCATAGAACAAACTGCAATATGTAATAATGAAGTAGATGAATATTGTTATTATAAATTTAGAGACAAATATAGATCTATACCAAGCTTAGCTTATACGATATGATTAGAAAATAATAACAACAAAACTAAAGATTTTAAGAAGTTTTTAAAGGAATTACCTCCTATAATAACAATCGACACATTTACCTTTGATAGAAACATGGAACAAAGTATTTCAAATTATGAAAACATACAATATAAATGAGAGATTAAAATGAATATACATGGTAAATGAATAAGTAATGAAGAGGTTGAGGAAATATCTAAATTATTATGATCTAAATGTTTAGATGAATCTAAATTAACACCCAATAGTGCTTTAAAAAAAATAAATACAACACTAGTAAATATATGAAACATAACACAAATAAACACAAACAACACGAACAGCCTTTGGGAATTAGAAAATATAATAGAATGAATTAGTAATAATTATGAAAAACTAACAAATTATAAAAAGACAATAAAATTATTTGAAATATATAGAATGTTGAAAGATAGTAATTTATGTAAAAAATAAAAATATTTTTCTATTTTACATTGGAATAAACAATATCTACATCTTCATCTTCTTGTAAGTTATCAATCAAATCAGAAAGTTTAATTTTGTCTTCATCGGATATTTCTAGTGTATTTTCTAGAATATAATGAAGATCAGAATCAATTAAATTATATTTTTTATCTATCAAAATATTTCTAACAGAAACAAAATTATTTTTTTCAACAGTTATTATTAGTTTTTCATCCTCCCTATCAATATCTTCTACATCCATATCCATAAGGTCTATTTCTGATTCTTCAATATTTAATGGATATGTTTTTCTAATATCATTTCATTTTTCTTTTATTATCTCAAATTTTCAATCAATTATAAAAGTCCCCTTCTGATTAAACTGCCAAGATACAGATCAAGGCTCTCACAAGCTACCTCAAAATTTATATAAAATTATTTTAATATTTGAACTAGTCCTATTGGTATTATCAGTCAAAGTTTTTATCAAAATAGCTACCCCACCAGGACCATATCATTCATAAATAATTTCTTGTAAGTCTTCTGACTTTAACTGTCATGATCATTTTTTTATAGCCTTGTCCACAACATCCTTTGGAAGATTATGATATTTTGCTTTCTGCAAAGCTAATTCTAAAGATGGATTCATACTAGGATCAGATCAATTCTTTGCTGCTAATTGTATAATTTTTCATATTTTTGAATAGTTTCTAGCCTTAGCCTGATCTCCAGAAGCCTTTTTTGCCGCGATACTGTGTCGTTTTCACATTTTATCAAAAAAAATTAAATATTTATCTTTTTACCTGAATCTTTCATTTCCAATAATTCATTTGGAAATGGTTCAAATATAACTTGATCTTTTATATAGTCTTTGTCATATTGTATGGCCCAGTTACGTAACATCCACAACAAAGTAGACAGTGGTATTTTAGAATTTACATACATATCTAATGATTTCAAAAAAAAGTCCTTTTGTTCTAAACTTATTTTATCTTTAAAATATCATAGAATATGTTGTATAACATCCTTTATTCTACCGACACTAAAATCTTTTGAAAAAATTTCTGAAAGTTTATTTTCATAAGCATCAATCGTATTATCATAATTTTTTTTATTATAAGAAGCAACAATATTTCATAAATCATTTAATATACTTTTTGAAAACATCATAAATAAATATTTATGATTAGAATGAAATGATATAAGATCTTTAATTTTACCTTTTTCTTTTACCAAACTGAAACGAGCCCATGTCCAAGTAACTATAAGCCACTTATCTCTTATTTTATAATTTAACAATCTTTTTTCATCCTCAACCATTATACCAGGATATTTTTTAATTAATTTATCAGCAAAAAGACCTATTCAAGGAATATGTTTTCATGGTTTATCATATATTTTAACAGAATTTGGACCACAAGAAGGAGATCTGTGTTGTAAAACAGCACCATCCAAATGATCTATTTTTGACAATAAATTATCAGAAAAATTATTCATATCATCAGTTAAATCTTTGTTTAATTCTGGCTGAATCATTTTAACTTGATTGTTTTTGTAAACCAAACGTATTGGAGACCTAGGAACACCAAGGCCTATTTCAACTTCAGGACAAGAAGTAACAACATCACAAAAATCTTTTAATTTTTCTACAAAAGAATCTCTTAAAATTTGACCATTATACCTACAAGCATCAAATCACAAACATTTACTAATAAAAATCTTAGGTCTTACCATAGTAAAAAATAAAAATAAAGCTTAAATGGTCCAAGAACCACGTATCAATCAAACTAAGTAATATTTTCAGTTATAATCTTCAAAAACCAGAGTTAAACTAAGCCGATCCATTCATTCATATTGAGGATCAAATCAATCAAAATAATATTCTATATGTTGAGAACCAGGAAAAACATCATTAATATTATTTAAATTGTTTCATCTAGAAATAGTTTGATTTACAAAAGTTTGATCTGCATACAAAAATCCAGTAGAATAAACCCACTCTTTAAAATAATCATATATAGTCTCTTCTATTTCAAACCCAGCTCAGTCAGTATATCATCGCATCAACTCTCAACTATTCAAATTTCATTGAAAATCATCTGGATACAAAACTACCGACGTATCCAAATCAATATAAGTATAAGGAGAAAATCTAACTCACTTGACAGGATGAACAAACCTAGCTATTTTAGCAAAAGACTCCTCTTCCATCAAAGATAATATTTGTTTAGAATCTTCTTCAATATCAAAATTATTTTCTAAAATACCTGTTTGTAGACTCTCAGTATTTTCAATATCTAAAAAATCACTTTCAAATGAACATCAAACAAAAAATAAAGACAAAAAAACAAAAATCAATAAATATAATTTTTTCATAATTAATTATTTATAATTTAAAATACAACTTACAATAGTTTTTATCAATTATTTATTACCTCTTTTATATCATCCAACCTATATCATTTTCTCATTATTTTTTGAATAATATCAAATCATTCAACACCCTTTCTTTTGTAAGCGTCTATTTCTTTCCTAATTTTTTTGTAAATTCATTTTTCTATCTCAGATTTATATTCTTCCAAAATTTCATTAACCAAACTTTTGTCAACTCACTTATGATACAGTTTGTTGCGAACATTTATAATGGGTTTTCATTTATTTACAAGTTCACTTCTGATATAACTTTCAACAAATACTTTATCATCAGCAAATCACTTTTTTTTTAAATAATCCATTGTATATCTAACTTCATCTTCATTGTATCATTTTTGTTGTAATTTTATCCTCAATTCTTTCTCGGTTTTGGGATAACGAGAAATATATTTGATAGCATACTGACAACAATCTGAATATAAAGTTTTTTCATCTTGTGTAACCATATTTTTATATCAAAATAAATACAACTGTCATTGCGAGGAGTTTAACGACGTGGCAATCTAGTGTTTAATA
>DATFJH010000094.1:0-2979 GCA_035269265.1 Candidatus Absconditabacterales bacterium | reverse complement strand
TGTTTAGGATCTAATCCTTGAGATTCAGCTATTCTTGCAAGTTCTGGTACAGTCTCCATAATCATAGAGATATCAGCATCATCTTGTAATATATTATCTATATCCTCTTGAGTTACTTCATAATCCTGAGCCATATACCCTTCCATTCCAGGAATTCTTTTTGGATCAGTAACTCTTGGTCTAACTAAGTCTTCAGTAGCTTGAAGGAATTTTTGATTCATTTTTGATCTATCATATATTTCATAATCCAATTTAGACGGATCATTTGCAACTTCTTCTAATGAATCAGGTACTTGATTTAATACAATAGCATCAGCTCCATATTTATTTTTTAAAGCCATTTCTTCAGCTTTTTTTTGTATATGAAGTTTATTTAAATTATAAAAAGGATTTTGTCTCTCTTCAGCAATTAATCTAGCAAGATCTTTTGATGCTGCTCCATAATCACCATTATATTTATCCACAACTTCATCAACTCTGCCTTTAAACTGATTCATTTGTTTTTCTTTAAATTCGGTATCTAACGAAAACACATCACCTTGTCTTGCATATTCATTTATTAATCCAGCATAAGTTTGATCAAATCTTGCTTGTTTGTCTTTTAGAACATTTTGTGCAAGTTGTTCTGCTCCTGGATCAAATTGGGATACATATTGTACTGTTTTTACTGCCATATCTTTATATTTTATTAATCTCTTTAACCTCTAAAACCAACTCTTCTATTACTACCAAAAGCTATTTTATTAATTAAACTTTGTTCAGGATCTTCATACATTGCATATTCAGGACTCATCATATTGGTTATATCAGCATACGTTTTTGCTCTATTAACATCAGTAGCATATCCTGAAATTGATTGTAATATATTTTGTATAGCTTGATTTTCAGCTTCACTTGCAGCTGCTTCTTGACCTACTCTCATATCTTCTTCCCTAGCTTTTAAACCTAAATTAAATCTTTCAGCTCTTTCTCTAGCTTGAGTATTAGCCAATTCTTCTTGCATATAGCTTTTTGATAAAGCTTCACCTGCTACTTTATCAGCTTCAGTAAGACCTATAATACTTCTTGTAGTAGCTGCACCACCACTTAATCCTAACCCTCTTGCTTGTCTTCCTATAGTATTTTTAGTAGCTTCTGATCTTCTACGAATAGATTCTCTTTGAGCACCTAAGTTAATTTCTTCAGGTGTCATTCTATCATATTCAGGAACATTAATATTGTCTTTTGCTGTAAGACCATGATAAGCATTACCAGCTATACTTGCAGCTAAAGGAATTGCAGATACAGTAGGGTTATAATACTCAGGAGATTTTTCTTCCGTTCTTGGTGTAGATTGTCTTAAATTAGTTTCAGGAATATCAATTTCTGGAGATATGTTATCTATTCCATTAATATTTTGTAAATATAATATCTCTTCATCTGTTAAAGAACTTAACCCTCCTATACCTGTTCCAGATGGGTCTTGTAAAAGTTTATTATTAATACTTCTAAAAATTTCTTCACCGTCACCACCTTGCAATTTAGGTAATTTACCGCCTTTTTTATGTATGCTCATTGTAGGATTATAATTATCATAAGATTCATCAGATATGCCTTGTTGCATTCTGATATTTTCCTGCTCTTCTTTGAGCTTCTGAAGTTCCATATTCATAGCTTGTCTTGCAAGATAATCATTTTTTTGTAAATCTTCTCCCAATCTTTTTTTATACTTAGATTGTATAGCTTTAGCCCTTTGTGCAAAAGTTTGTTTTTTAGCCATAATATTTTATTTAAGATAATTCATTACTAAATACATAACCATCCCATATAACTTCACCGTTTTCCGTAAGTGCAACAGGTTCTTTACCTGAAACTACTGAAGGATTGCCCTGTTCATCTACAGGAATACCTTCATCTGGACCATCATGTGTTTGTCCTTTATAATTCGTAATATTTGGTGTTCTATTAAAAGTATTATTTAAATCACCACCAAATCTTTTAAATTGTATTTTATTACTACCTTTAGTATTATATCTATCTGTAGGTATTATTTCTTTTAAAGTTTCTTTATTTGTACCAGAAACACCTCTTTGAAAATATCCTTCACTTTGATCTATTAACCTTTTAAAATATAAATCTGGAGTTTCCCTTACATTTGATACAGGTTCATTTAAAATATCAGCCGTTCTTAATATAGCGCTTTCTCTTGTCATAGGTCTACCTTCACTCTGACTTATTCCTATAGATAAGGATTTATTTATAGGTTCGAGGTTTTTAGAATATAATTTCTTAGAAGTATTATTATTATCGACAGGGTTATCAATATAACCCATCATAGGTCTTTGATATCCAGGAACCCTTACATCTCTACCTTTATAATACGGTGTTAAACCTTTATTTTTATTTATATATCCGGATGGAGCTTGTTGTATTGGTTCAGGAGTTATAGGATTTAGCTTATCTGGCGTATCAAGATAAGATCCATTTTGTAATTTTTTTAATTTACCACCATACTTATATAAAGATTTATATTGATTAACATCCTGATTTATTTCACTCAATCTAGCTTGATTTTTAGCTTGTTTAGCAGCAAGTTCTCTTGAAATAGCTTCTTCCTGCTCCTGATCAGCTTGAGTTATACCAGCTAATCCAGGAAGTAATGCTGCTCCTACACGTTCAGTTGTACTATAATCATCACTAAAAACCACATCTAAATTTTGTGCAGGATCTAATAATCCTGTTTCCAAACTTTTAGATAATTTATTATAAGATTGATTTTCAGCAACCCCATATTCATTATAATTAACGCCTGTTTCTAAAGCAGAGCTACCTAATTGACTTACTCCGCTTATAGCAGAACCCCAAGGTCCAGCCATACCTACAACATCTTGAGACCAACTAGAACCACTGTCTGTATACTTTTGTTGATTTTCATCTTTTCCGTAAGAATCTATTAAAGAACTACCTACAGATCCTATAACACCCACAGTGTTTAATGTA
>DATFJH010000093.1:0-2032 GCA_035269265.1 Candidatus Absconditabacterales bacterium | reverse complement strand
TGACCGAAAAAATCTTCGGCTTTTTTTATTACATCTATAGAATTTTCTTCATTTTCTACTTTTTTTTTACCATTGTTGAAAGAAAACTCTACTTTGTAGTCCGTATTGAGTTTTTTATTTATAAAAGCTGTAAAAAAATCCAAGTTTTCTTTTTTCGTTGCTTGGTCGTAATGAAATTTGTAATTTGGTTGAAAAACAAATTTTATGGTATTTCCTTTTAACTCATAGGGTTCAGCTTCTTTTATTATAGCATGAAAGCTTATTCTTGTTTTCTTTATTTCATTTAAAATACCATCCCAACTTTCAACTACTAAATTAAAGTCTCCTGGATTAGACGTAGCTTTTATTTCTTTAGATTCTTCGGCTTTTTCTGTTCTTTTTTCTTTTATTTCTTTTTTATTGTAATTTAGTTCTTGTTTTTTAGATCCTTGCTTTATTTCTGTCTTTTTATTTACAGGCTGATTTGTTTTGCTTTCTTCTTGATGTACATGTCTATAAGCAGGTTTTTCTCTTATCATTTTTATCAACCGTGTTTCTAACAAAACTCTTTCATTTAATGCTTTTTTACATAGAGCTAAAGTTTCCGATAATTCTTCTATATATTTTATTGCAGTATCATCTTCTATCTTTTGTCCTTGGTTTTTTATAGCTTCAACAACATCTTCTCCTACTGATATATATTTATATCCTTCGGAAGATGTATTTAAAATAAGTATATTTCTAAAATGCTTGATTAAATCATCTAGAAATTGAGTAATTTCTTTTCCTTCTCCAAGTATATCATCAAGTTGAAACATCATCCCTGTAACATCTTTATTAATTATCTTTTCAGAAAAGTCTATAATTAGGCTGTAATTTACCGTTCCTAATAAATCAAGTACCGAATCATAAGTAATGACATCATCTTGAAAATTCAAACATCTATCCAATATGCTAAGAGCATCTCTCATAGCTCCTTCTGCACTATTGGCTACAAGTCTTAGCGCCTTTTCCTCTGCTTCTACTTCCATCTTCTTACATATGTCTTGCATATTAGTAATCATATCACTTACAGATAGTCTTTTAAAATCAAATCTTTGACATCTTGATAGTATAGTAGCCGGTATTTTTTCTGGCTCTGTAGTAGCTAAAATAAAAAGCAAATGTTCTGGTGGTTCTTCTAGTGTTTTTAAAAGAGCATTAAATGCCCCTTTAGAAAGCATATGTACCTCGTCTATTATATATACTTTGAATTTGCTTTTTGAAGGTAAAAATTTAACCTTTTCCCTTAAGTCTCTAATATCATCTACAGAATTATTAGAAGCTGCATCCATTTCAACTACATCCATATTTGTTTCTTTTATAGTACTTATACATATTTCGCATTTGTTACAAGGATTTCCATCCTTTGGATTTAAACAATTTACAGCTCTTGAAAATATTTTTGCAGTGGATGTTTTTCCAGTTCCTCTTATTCCGTTAAATAAGTAGGCATGTGCTACTGAATCTTTCATTATCTGCCTTTTAATTGTTTCTGTAATATGTTTCTGACCTAAAACGGATTCAAAATCCATAGGTCTAAATTTTCTATAAATAGCTTGATGCGACATTTAACCACCATCCTTGCATTATCTATATAATTATATCAGAATTTGACTTATTATCAAACAATCAATTATATAAAAAATAACACAATAAATTGTGTTATTAAAATCGTGCACCCTGCTTCGAATTATCATCACCTGCGTTACCCTAACAGTTAGCTCAAACTCGGATTACCCACGGCACATAAAGGATTCTTCTTACCGCTGCTTCCTCCCGGACCTGACGGAATTCAAAGATCTTTATTGCGTAGGACCAAATTATCAACACCACTTGAAAGGGGCAGACCAAACAAATCAAACCCTCAGCAGGGAATTCAACCTTGCTATAGCGGATTGCAAGTTACAAGGCACCGCTACCTCCCCATCTAGCACGATACTGGCGGAAAGGAAGGGATTCGAACCCTTGGGACGGTTTCCCGCCCATACGCTTTCCAGGCGTACACCTTCAG
>DATFJH010000092.1:0-2568 GCA_035269265.1 Candidatus Absconditabacterales bacterium | reverse complement strand
TAACGAGAAATATATTTGATAGCATACTGACAACAATCTGAATATAAAGTTTTTTCATCTTGTGTAACCATATTTTTATATCAAAATAAATACAACTGTCATTGCGAGGAGTTTAACGACGTGGCAATCTAGTGTTTAATAATACTTTATATACTAGATTATCACGGCTCATATTCATTCGCCTCATAATGACAAACCTACTGTTTCAAAATAAATGTCACTGTCCTTTCATCCAAATTAAAAACAGAAACAATATCTCATTCGTTCTTAGACTGATCAATTGATTTTAACAAAGCTTCTGATATCAAAAAATCATTAAATTTGTTTATCACTTCCTTCATATATTGATCTTTAGTATCAAAATACATGTCTACTTTTGTGTCAACATTGAAGTCAGCATCTTTCCTCATTTGATTTAAAAACCTAGAAACTTCCCTTGCCATTCATTCCATCTCAAGCTCTGGTGTCAGCTCTAAATCTAATTTGGCAATCACATCTCAATCTATAGAAACATCATCTCATTCAAGTCATTGATATGCTATTTCATAATCATCTTTTTCCAAAACCCACTCATTTCATTCTCAAGCTTGCCCCGATCACGCGGGGTCAAAAACCTTAATTTTACCATCTCAAAGCTCCTCAATATTTCACATTTTACCAAATTTAATAATATTTCATGTATCTTTACCAAACTTAGAAGAAATCTGTGATCACACAGGTTTGAACATTTTTGTAATTTTTACATCATTTCCAAATCATTTAATATCTTTTACATTAATTTCCTCTTTTATTATATCTCAATACTTATCCAAAATATAATCCAAATTCAATTCTCACATAATATACAATAAAATAATAAAATAAATTATACTAAATATTTTTTTATTTATTTAACTTCATTTTTCAATTCAATAATGTTTGAAAAGTTGATTAAAGTACTAACAAAAAAAATCAAGTTTAATACTGAAAACAAAAATCAATTCTTGCATTTGTGGAAAAAATATTTAATAATCAAAAATACAATATACAACTAGCCTTTTATGTAAAATAGTTTCGCATTTGTATACAAATATAGTATAAAATGAGTAATATGCATAAAAGCTAGTTAGGCAACATCAGACCACTTTTAATTAGATTTATTATGATAAAATATTGATATATGGAATGGAAAAGTTTTATAAAGCGATTAATAATTATAAGTATAACTGTAGTATTAATGTTTGTATTATTTATATTTATACAACAGAAACAAAATAATTTAAAAAGTTTAGAGTTTTCTTATAACTCAATGAGTATAGAAATAATGTCTGTTCCAAAAGACACTATAATTGAAGACAAAACTATAAGTGACAATATTATTAGGGTTATGCAATTAAGTGATTGGGATAAATGGGATAATAATAGTGAATTTTTACCAAACAGAATAATCATTAATATTGATGATAAATATGTGTTTTGGATAGATGAATGGGATGAAAAAACTGAAATTTGCAAATTAGAAAGAAGATATGGTGGTAAAGATAATCTATCAGGTATATATGAAATACCAATTGGAACAGTTGAAAAGATAGAACATATTTTAAAAAATAGCAATATAAAATGGAATAATTTAAATTAAAAAACATATAAATCTTTAACAGCTTATCTTAATATTTTATATATTATGTAACTAGTATGATTTAACATCATATAAAAAGGTGTCGATTACATGAAGAATAAATAGGAATAATATTTACTTTAAATCAAGAAAAGTACTAAATATATTTTTGTGCTTCATCTATCACATTATTCATCACTTTAACACACTCTATTGGAAATTTTCAAATAGCAGTCTCACCAGAAAGCATAACAAAATCAGATCATTGTTGAGCTGCCAAAAATATATCACTTACTTCTGCTCTAGTTGGTATAGAATTATTTATCATAGATTCCAACATTTGTGTTGCTACTATCACTTTTTTTCACTTTCTTTTTACTTTGCCAATAATATGCTGTTGTATTCATGGAATAGTTTCAATTGGCATTTCTGTTCACAAATCTCATCTAGCAACCATTATAGCATCACTAACTCTTATTATTTCTGAAACATTGTCTATAGCCTCTTGTGTTTCTATTTTTGCTATAATTTTAAGATGAGAAGCACCATGATCATACAAAAAATTTCTTAAATCTCTAATATCTTGAGCATTTCTAACAAAGCTCATCGCCACATAAACAAAGTTTTCTTTTATACAAAATAATATATCTTCTTTGTCCTTTTTAGACAAAGTTTCTAATTTTAATTTTTTTCTTGGCAGGTTAACATGCCTTTGTGAAGTTATCACAGCATTGTTTAATGCTTTTACATAAAGATAATTTTTTGTTTTTCTAGTCACTCTTACATCAAACAATCACGAATCTATTTTTATAATATCTCCAAGCTTTGAATCTTTTATCAAATAAGGATAATTACAAAAAAGTGTCTTATTTTCGTCTATATATTTTTTGTCTACACACATTTTAAATATATCTCATTTTTGATAAGTTTGAGGCTTTTTAAGATCTCAAATCCTTATACCAGGTCATTCT
>DATFJH010000091.1:0-14860 GCA_035269265.1 Candidatus Absconditabacterales bacterium | reverse complement strand
AATAAATTTTAAAATGCGACGAGAATACTTTATTTTTTTTGTTTTTTTATTATGAATATCTTATTAATTATACTATTAATACTTAGTGGTATCATATTTGTATGATCAGTTTTGCTTATGTCTCCAAAATGATGACTTGGTGCAGCGATTGGATGAATGGGGGGAAGTGATGAATATGGAAGCAAAAAATCTATGGAATGAAAATTAAAAAAAGTTGCCATAGTGTCTATTTCAATTTTTGTTGTAACTGCGTTGATTTTACCCTATGTAAATTAATATGCGATTATTTAAAGAAAAAAATACTTTAAAAAGGACCTTAAGGTACATTTTTTTTATAACATTAATATTGTGGGCTTTGACAACAATATATGTGATATATCAATACCTATGGGCCTCTTCAAAACAAGTGATAACAAAATGAGGTACTTTTGTAGAGTGAATATTTAGTACTACATCATTTTTACCATATCTAAATAATGATTGGCAAAGCAAATTTTATCAATGATTTTTATTTGATAGCTGCTTAGATCTTGAAATAGATAAAAACTGAAAACCAGAATACAAAGATAGTCTTTGCCATATAACAACAAGAGACTACAAAACATATTATGCCAATGTAGAAAGTGGACATATACGATCTGATTGAGTACCGTTTACTATTGATGATGTATTCTTTACATACAATGAAATCATAAAATCAAACAAACTATGAATACCATATCTTGATTTTTACAAAGATATCGAGGTAGAACTGGAATGAAATAAAATAAAGATAGTCTTTAAAAATAGCTCAGAAGATAATACGCTGTTTTTTACAAACTATATATTACCAAAACATGCACTAATAGAACCAAACTTGGACATGTATCAACAAAGTTTTGCTATTGAACCTGTATACAACAATTGTGCAAAAATCAAATCTCAATCTACAGACCAATATAGTCTAATATTTGATTTATCAAATTGTGAAGATACAAATTTATGATTTTATCAGATAAAAAATACAACATCTTTTGATAATTTTAAAAAATGAATACAAGAAGGTAATTGATCTATTGTTGATGCTTATGAATGAAATGAAAATCTTAAATGATATGAAGAAATAAACCTAGAAAGTAATAAACTAATAACTGTATTCTTCAATACAAAAGATAGCAAAATGAAGGTTAGATTGAGAAGAGCTCTATGATGATTGATAATGCATAACTTTTTTGATTGAGAAGAAAATGAATATATGAAAAAATATGACAGAGATATATTCAACTACTATCTTTCTACATGAGACAATATAAAAGATTTCATTAATCGTATAGATACAAAAGATGGACTGTCAAAAGAAGACTTAATTGACTCTTGAGTGTGAGAATTAACATGAAAAATAAATTTTACAACAAAACATAAAACCTTTGCTTTTTATACAGAAGATTCAAAACAAAAGTTTTTATTAAGGTTAAATTTTGATGAGGAATATGATAAAATAGCTATCCAACATAATAGCTGAGATTTATACTACCCTAGTTCATATAATTCAAAGAAAAAATATACAGATTATGGTGTTTCACCTCAATATAAAAATTTAAACGAAGGATTGAATAAGTATATTATTTATAGTATCGATTGAGATGATAAAGAGCAAATTGGTACTCTTAATATATACAACCTATATAAAAAAATAAATAACGATGAAGCAGTAAAAGAACAAGTAAAAATATTATATTTTGATAACAACCTATCAAATTATGTAATATGAAAACTAAAACAGATATTTAAACAATACAACATATCAGATAGTTTTGTTTATGAAAAGGTAAGTGATGCCAATGAGTTGGAAGGAAAACTTACTGCAGGAGAATATGATATATTGATAAACACTATAAATATGTGATTAAGTACTGATATATCGAAACTTTTTTCTACAGAAATGGCTAATATAAATCCATCTCAATATACTAATGCAAGATTGTTATCATTACTAAAGCAATACAATGAATCAAAAAACAAATCGAATATAATATCAGAAATAAACAAAATATATGCAAATGATATGCCAATGGTCGTACTTGGAAGAGAATTTGTTAAACTTAACATAAAAGAACAAACAATAAAAAAACTTGATATGGATGAAATTAATCTTTACGAATACAATTGGAGGAAAGAAATTTATAAAAATCTAAGCCTGACTGAAAATGTTTATATAGACAAAGATAAAGCTAAAGATTTGGGTAATTTTTGGAGATACATAAAAAATCCAAATAACTACTAAATCAATTGATAATGGTGAATGAATAATTATTTATTATGATCCATCAATTATCAATTATCAATTATCAATTATATCAATTATCAATTACAATATGTTCTGATTATCTATAGTAGAAATAATTAGCTTAGCAATAATATTGTTGGTTTCTATATGAATGCATGAATACGCACATGCATATATTTCATATAGACTTTGAGATCCGACACCAAAAATACAATGAAGACTTACTACAAACCCACTTAAACATATGGATCCTATATGATTTTTTATGATATTTTTGATATGATTTGGTTGGGGTAAGCCTGTACAAGTTAACCCAATGTACTACAAAGAACCTGTTAAGTGAGAATTGATGGTTGCTCTGGCGTGACCCGCAATGAATTTTATTTTAGCAACATGATGAGTGATATTTCTATTAATTTTTGCCAAAATATTTGGTATGTGAATTAATGATATTTTTTTGAGTCAACAAAACTGGTTTATTATGTTTTGGATACAATTTTCTATTGTAAATATAATACTAGCTATATTTAATTTAATACCTATACCACCATTAGATGGCTTTAGACTAGTAAAAATGATTTCTTATAAATTTGCAACTTTTGTAGAAAAATATACTCTTTATATATCAATTTTTTTCTTGATCCTAATACTAGGACCTGCAAGATGATGAGTATGAAACTTTTTATGGACTGTGAGCAATAGTATATTTCAATTTATATTTACTATCTTTGCAAATGTTTTCTATTAACTTTTTCCCTATCGTAGGGTGGATTAGTATCTTCCCTTTTTCTATAAACAGGAGATTACTAATCTCCCCTACGGTCAAGAGATAAAGTATTAAATTTTAAAAAATAATTTTAAAAATTATGATAGAAAAACTACAATCAATAGTACATAAATATGAAGAGCTTAGAAATCTTTCTGTGTCTCCAGAAATAATATGAAATCAAAAAGAATCTATTAGAATCAATAGAGAAATTTCTAATATGCAGGAACAATATGATTTGGCTAAAGAATATCTAGCATGTAATGATAATTTAGAAGAAGCTAAAGAAATGATGAATGAAGATGACGAAGAAATACAAGAAATGGCAAAAGAACAAAAGAAAGAAGCTGAAAACAAAATGCAGAAACTAGATGAAAAACTTAAAATTGCACTATTGCCACAAGATCCAAATGACGATAAAAACATTTTTCTTGAAATTAGACCTGCAGCTGGAGGTGATGAGTCAGCTTTATTTGCTGCAGAACTTTTGAAAATGTATCTATCTTTTGCTCAAAAGAAATGATGGAAAAATGAAATAGTAGAAGAACAGCTAAATGATATATGATGAGTTAAATTTGTAATGGTAAAAATATCTGGTGAAAAGATTTATTCTCTGATGAAATTTGAAAGTGGAGTACATAGAGTACAAAGAATACCAGATACAGAATCTCAATGAAGAGTACACACCTCTACTGTAACAGTTGCAATAATGCCAGAAGTAGATGATGTAAGTGTAAATGTAGATCCAAAAGATGTAATTCTAGATACTTATGCTGGGTCTTCTAGTGGGTGACAAAATGCTAACAAAAATCAAACTTGAGTTAGATTACATCACAAACCAAGTGGTCTTATTGTAGACATATGAGATAGTAAATCACAAATCAAAAACAAAGAGAAAGCCCGAGAAGTTTTAAGGTCTAGGCTTTATCAAATTGAACTAGAAAGACAACAAAAAGAACAAAAGGAAACCAGATGAAATCAAATATGAACTTGAGATAGATCAGAAAAAATTAGAACATACAACTTTCCTCAAGATAGAATCACAGACCATAGAATAAAAAAATCTTGGTCAAACATACCCTATATTTTGTCTGGTGAATTAGATGAAATACTAGAAACAATGATAATAGAAAATCAAACAATACTTTTGGAAAAAATAGAAAAAAATGAATAAAGTTAAATATAGAATAGATCGCAGTAAAAAAAGAATTATGAGATTTTCTCATTACGCTTTTTTAAAAATAAGAAGAACACCTAGAGTAATAAGATACACACTAGCTATAATATTTTTTGTGTTGTGATGATTTTTTCTACCCAACCCATTACTGCCATGACGATTGATGATTCTAATTGGTATTGGTATATTTTTGCCATGATTACAATATAAATATATATGAAGACATTTTAAATCAGATAATATAAAAAAAATAGAAGAAAGTGTAATCTCCAATATAGAAATTGCATTAAATACGAATCCAAGATGGTATCATAAATACAAATCTAAAATCAAAAAAATATGGAAACGATTTAACTACTAAGGCTAGATTCTTCACTACGTTCAGAATGACGCCGTATGAGTATAATAGATATATTTTCTAATAAAATACAATATCTCATGCATCGTCATTCTGAGTGAAACGAAGAATCCAGCCTATAATAAAAAACTCTAACTGTCATGTTAGAGTTTTTTTTATTTAAGTTAAGAATTATTCTTCGTCCATAGCTTTTACTTTTCATGCTCTTTCATCTATGATTTGTTGTTGAATAGAGTCTGGTACTTTTTCATATGAACCAAATTCCATAGAAAAGTTAGCTCTACCTTGTGTGTTAGATCTAAGATCTGTAGCATAACCAAACATCTCAGCCAAAGGAACTTTAGCTCTAATAACTGTAGCATTTCACCTTTGATCTTGTCATTGGATCATACCTCTTCTAGAAGACAAATCTCACATCACATCTCCAACATAATCATCTGGAGTAGTAATCTCTACATCCATAATTGGTTCTAAAATACAAGCTCCTGATTCTGGTTTTGAAAAAGCATCTTTGAAAGCTTTAAATGTAGCGATTTTAAATGCAACTTCAGACGAATCAACATCATGAAAAGAACCATCAAATGGTACAACCTTAAGATCTATAATAGGGTAACCAGCCAAAAGACCTTGAGCCATTGTCTCTTTTGCTCCTTTGTCGATAGCAGGTATAAATTCATTTGGTATCACTCATCACTTAATTTCTGGTTGGAATTCATAATTTTTTTCTTCAGATCTTTCAAGCCTCAAAACAACATGTCCATATTGTCATCTACCTCATGTTTGTCTTTTGAATACTCATTCTCATTTTGCTGGGAAATTCATAATAGTTTCTCTATATGCTACTTGTGGCTTACCTGTACTTACTTCCACTTTGTGTTCTCTTCTTAATCTATCTACAATAATATCTAAATGTAATTCTCACATACCAGCTATAATTGTTTGACCAGATTCTTCATCAGAATGAGCCCTAAAAGATGGATCTTCATACATTAATTTTGCAAGAGCCATTCACAATTTTTCTTGATCACTCTTTGTTTTTGGTTCTATTGATATATTTATTACTGGTTCTGGGAATATCATATTTTCCAATACTATAGGTTGCTTTAAGTCACATAATGTGTTTCCTGTTCTTGTATCTTTAAGTCACAAAAAAGCACATATGTGTCATGCATGTATTTCTGATATTTCTTCTCTTTTGTTGGCATGCATAAGCAACAATCTTCACACTCTTTCTTTTTGTCCTGTAATCGGGTTTAATAAAGAGTCTCAAGACTTAATAACCCCAGAATATACTCTAACAAAAGTCAAAGTACCAACAAAAGGATCTGTAGCGATCTTAAATGCTATAGCTGAAACTGGCTCATCAGAATGTGGTTTTCTTTCTATTTTCTTTTCTAAATCGTCTGGATCTGTACCAATTACTGATCATCTATCCAATGGATTTGGCAAATAATTTACTACAGCATCAAGCATAAGTTGAACTCATGAGTTTTTTAAAGCTGTACCACAATATATTGGGTATAATTCATTTTGTATTACTCATTTTCTAATAGCTCTTATGATTAGATCATTTGAGATTTCTCATCATTCTAAGAAAGCATCTGCTAACTCATCATCAAACATTGTTGCAGCATCTATCATTTGTTCTCTATATTCAGCAGCTTTATCTTTTAATTCTTCTGGTATTTCATGCTCTTTTACTTCTGATCACATAGTTCATTCAAAAGTATACATTTTCATAGAAAGCAAATCTACAATACCCTTAAAATCTTCTGCTTGTCCATATGGCAATTGGCATACAACTCATTTGTCCGTCAATTTTGTTTTTATACTTTCTACAGACATATAAAAATCAGCCCCCATTTTGTCCATTTTGTTTACAAATGCCATTCTAGGAACACTATATTTATCGGCTTGTCTTCGTACAGTTTCTGATTGTGGTTCTACTCATTGAGATCCATCAAATACAGCAACAGCACCATCTAATACTCTCAAAGATCTTTCAACCTCAATTGTAAAATCAACGTGACCTGGAGTATCAATAATATTTATATGATGATCTTTTCGAAAACATGTAGTAGCAGCAGAAGTAATTGTAATACCCCTTTCTTTTTCTTGTTCCATCCAATCCATGTCTGCAGCTCAATCGTGAGTTTCTCAGATTTTGTGTTTTTTACCTGTATAATAAAGTACTCTCTCAGTAACAGTAGTTTTACCAGCATCGATATGAGCCATAATACCAATGTTTCTTACATTATCCAAAGATTTTGCTTGTGCCATTCTTATAAGAATTAAATTATTAAAAAATATAAACACCGATCACTTTTTTCATGACAAAAACCATAATTCAAATAACCGGTTTTGCTAAAAAAACATCATTTTTTATTTATAATTTTTATGTATTTTTAGCATAAATGCAAAAATTTGCAGTGTTGTCGCTTTTTATATGGAATAGACAATCATTTTCAAGTGTATTTTGTTTAAAAAACAATTTGACATTTTTGATTACATCTCTATAGTAACAAAAAAATAGTATTAACAAAAATAAAAAAGAGAATTATGAAATTAGAAAAAGAATTTATTTGTCCAACAGAAATTGTAGGCAAAACAAAAAAGAAAGTAATCCTTGAATTAGAAAAAAAATCTGGGATTAAATTTGTAAAAAAAGTTAATGAGTTTGAAGGGCCTAACAGCACTCCAAATGTTTGGCTTTGGAACAAAATTAGTGACCCAGACCTTAATCCAAATGATTACTTAAGGATTGAAGATGAACAGGTGGAAATAAAGTGGGTAATAACAACATGTATGGGTATTATAGCCATAGAAGATGTTTTTAAAAAATTTATGGCTGAGAAAAAGCAGAATGTTGAAAGATACACACTTAATCCAGATCAAGTTCAATTAAAAAATGTTTTGAATAAACTTAGAACAAAGTATTGTTCAAACTCAAAAAACAAAAGAATCTGTTGTAAAAGACATTTTTTTGTTGGGGTTGGAGTGTATAAAAAACATTTTGGTATACACATAATCCTTTATCCTGAATTTAATAAAAATCAAAAGGATAGCAAAAACAACAATCATCTAAACACAATAAAAGATGATATATACCAAAGTCATCTAAGGTGGTTGAAAATGAATTCAAAACCAACAAAAAAAGAAATTTTAGATGAAAAACTAAGATTGGTAAAAGAATACAACAAAGAGATAAGGAGATGCTTATCTCAAATACCTTAAAAAATTATTTAAAAAATCCGAACTGCTTTTCAGTTTCGGATTTTTTTATTTATTTAGATCTTTTAACTTAATACTGACTTAATCACTACAGAGTTGTTTATTATATCATGCTCTACATTGTCCATTATTTCTTTTTTGTTTGAAAAGTCTTTTGGTCAATCTAAAGTTCTAAGCGTATTATCTAATTGCAAATCCTCTTTTATATCAGAAATATCTACTTTGGATAATTCGTCTAATTTTGATATTATAGGCTCTAACTTTTCCAAAAACTTCTCTTGCTCTGAATCATCAAGATTTATATTTGCTAATTTTTGTAGATGCGCAAATTCCTCTTTTTTCAAATGCGTCATTTGCTTTAGTTAAAAGTTAAAAGTTACATGTTGCAAGTTTCTCTATTTATTTTTTATGTATTTTATAAATCAAAATAGCATTTTAGATATTTCTTTACACATATCAATTAATTTACTAAATTCTGAGTCATTTATATAATTTAATTTTTTTGCTAAATATAGCATGGAACGAACTTCTCAACAAGATCACTTAGAAACGTAAAAGAAATAAACAATTTCTTTGTTTGTTTGTCTTTCAAATCATTCAGCAATATTGTTTGTTATAGATAGTGTTGCTCTATTTATTTGATGTCGAAAATCAAAATCTTTAGATTTACTAAAAAGTTTATGTATCTCTAAATACAGTTCTTGTCATTTCTTCCATGCATCAATATCTTCGAAACTTTTTGCCATTTTTTACCAGAAAATAATAAACTTTTCACATTTAACTTGCGACTTGATCTTTGCAACTTGCAACTATTTTATCACTAAATTAATACTTCATTCAATTGTAGGCTTGTCTGCATATGTAACTTTTGCTCATATAGTATATTCTCAAGGAGTATTATAAATTTGAGAAGTTTCTGTACATTCTCTACCTCAACATTCAAGTGTGTTTCAATTTCAAAAATCTCGAACTATTTTTTCTGGCAATCAATCTAGATCTAAAGACATATCTACCTTTTCTCAAGCTTTTGCTGACTGTGCAGGATGAGAGTCTATATTGATAGACAAAGATACATTTGGTTTCTTAACCAATACCATAGTACCAGATCATATAACCAATTCACGACCTTTCTTTGTCTTTATTGTAACCTTTGGATAAAATTCACCATTCTCATTTTCAAAATCATAATTGTATGTATGAGAAATTATTGACTGAGAAAGATTTTCTCTTATTTCTCCATCTCCAAAATCCCAAGTGAAATAAACTATTTCATCTTCTGGATCGTTGATAGTTGTAGTAGAAGCATCAAATTTTACCTCAAAAGGTGAAGTACCTACAGTATCTGGAGAAACCAATAAATTTCAAATAATATCATCTCTTTTTACTGATACTTTTATTTCTTTTTCTGTCTTAGCATCACGATTTGGATCTTCAACAACTATTTTTATATTATAATCTTTGTTTGAATCTATAGTAACCTGAAAAGAATCATCGGTAGAAACTATTGGTGATCCATCTACAAAAACTTTTTTTGTAATTGTTGGTGAAGATGGTATTACATTTTTGATTTCTAGTTTTAGTATTGTTGGTATCTCTTTAAGCTCAATATCTCCAATACTATCAACTTTTTCAAATTGTGGTGTAGTTGGAGTTTTGGCATACAAATCATAAATTATTTGAAATTGAGATCATCATATGTTGATATCTTCACTTTCTGCAGTACCCTGCTTTCATTCTGCAGTCACAAAAACCATCTCCACAGCATAAACTCCGTTACCTGGAAAAGTATAGTTTATGCTTGGTGTTTTGGATGTAATACTATCAATTTGTTTTGTAGTCTGTTTGTCTAGTATATTGAAAACATACTCTGATATATCTGGTACAGTATCAAAAAATGAAGCAGAAATATTATATTCAGTGTCACTAATAGCAGTAGAATTTATCTCAGCTACTGGAACATCTGACTGCTCTACTCTTACTGGGAATGTATATAGATATTCGTTGAGTCATGGAAACCTTATATTTACACTAAACAATTTTGCTCATGTATACAAATGAGTGTATGTTGTTAGATCTGATTTGTCTGCAACACCATCTCAATCTGCATCCCAAACAATCTTATATTCTGGCAATTGGAAATCTGTGAAAACTTCTGAAGCATCATATGTAACTTTTACTGGATTTTTACCAACAATTATTTCATTCTTTGAAAAATCTAAATCTCATTGATTTGTTCTTATCTCTATTTGAGATTTTATAGGTAATTGTCATGCTGGTATATCTTTAGTTAATTGCTCTGAGGTGTTGTTGTTGACGTAATCTACTACTATCTTTAGTGGATATTCTCATTTGGACTGATACATACACGCTCACTTAAATCAAGCGCTTTGCATATCCATAGACAATGATTTTCAATTTCCACAATCTAAAGATATATTTTGTAATGTAACCGGTCACAGCTGAGGAACTATTTGTTTATTAAAAAGATCGGCATTTAGACTATAAAACATATTTACTGGAGCTATAGCTACTAGACTAGGTTCTGAACCAAGATATACTGTATTATCTTTTAGTTGTATATATGGTTTTAGTAATTTGTTTGCGTCTACAAAATCATCCACTGAAATATCTCTCAATGTATTTAATATCCTTGCTCATCAAATTAATGTTCAAACTAGCAATAAAAATCCGAATATAATTCAAATCACATATCAAAACTTTTTTTTATTTTTTGAAACTATAAGTCTATAAAAATTTACTATCAAAAGTCCCAAAGATGCAAAGAAAAGTAACCCAAAAAATATTGTAGCAAATGTCTGAAGTAGTTGTGTCGCTGTACCTGGATCTATACCCACGCTACTCAGCTGATTTGGGTTTTGTATTAGATAATAAAAAACCGCAGCCAATCATCATATCAAAAATATAAATATAATACTACATCATATTGCAATTCATTTGAATGAAAACTTTTTACGTTTTTTTTGTTCTTTGACTACTACATCTTTGTTTACATGCACCTCCTTCTGCCCAGAAATATTGGTAGAAAGCATAGCCAAAGTTTGTTTGTTTTGAGTATACAAATTACTCAGTTTTTGCATCTGATCACCAACTTGTTGTTTTTGTTCGATGGTAAGTTTTTGGTTTTCATACAGATTTTTGAGCTCTTGATATTTTGCTTGTATTTGCTGTTGTTGTTCATTGAGTTTTTTGATTTGATCATCTAACGATACAGTGTTTCATTGTTGAGAAGATTCAACGTTTCCTGATGTCGTTGAAACATTTGAACTCTGCGACGCTGAAACTTTCGTATTATTTACTGGCGCATTAACGTTAATTTGCTCATTATTTGTATTGTTGGGGGTTGGATTGTTGTTCGGATTAGGATTATTATTTGGATTTTGTGTATTGTTTACATTTCAAGTAGTATAAAATGGATCAGTCATATTATGTTTTTGTTATATGTTAAATTATGTAGTACAACCACTATATTTTTGTTTAAATATTTTTCCAGTGAATGCAAGTATAATAGCTTAAAAACACACCCCAGAATAACATTAAAAACCCCCTTACTCCCCCTCCCAAGGGGGATGGTACCCCCTTTATGAAAAGTATGTGTTACCCTCCTTCGTAAGGAGGGAAAGGGAGGTTGTTTTTCGCCCCCTTTATGAAAGGGGGTTGGGGGGATTCTCTTTCTGTGTTTTAACCCCTCCCTTTCCCCTGACTGTGTTTCAAACCCACCCCTATCCCCTCTTTCCATCAAAGAGGGGGATTATCAATTAATGTTCCCCCTTTAATGGAAAGGGGGTGGGGGGATTTGTAGACAGAGAATGGGAAAATATTTTAACCCCCTTACTCCCCCTCCCAAGGGGGATGGCTTGTTTTTAACCCCTCCCTTTCCCCTACTCGACGACGTCATTCAGACCACATACCAAAGATTTTTTGGTGTGGGGGAGGCCCCGCAATATTGCGGGATAAAAATCCAGCCTATCTTACTTTAACCCCCCTTCTCTTCCCCCCTGATAGGGGGGACTATGATCATCCCCTTCGCTTCACCCCTATTAGGGGGGACAATAATCGTCCCCTTTGTCCCCCTCCCAAGGGGGATAAAAAAAGTGGTCAAAAATTTGACAGAAAAAATTTTTCGACTATAATTGGAGGTGAGGAAATTTTTAAAAAGAAATAAATACAGCCTCTTTTAAAATTATTTATCAAGCAAAATGAAAAACTTAAAAAACACAAAGTACTTTATCATGTTTTTATCAGGAATACTATTTTCAGCATTCACTGTTTTTGCTGCGATTATTCCTGTGAATACGGATTTTACTCAAGATGCTGTACAGTATCTTCAAAATCTTGTATTAACTAATTCTGGTTGAACACAAACTGGAGTATTTTTAAAAGGAAGTTGAACCTCCACTTTTTACAACAATTTAAGTATAAGTGGTACTACTACTATACAAGATAACTTAACTGTAAATTGAAATACTTTATTTGTAGATTCAGCTTCAAATCGTGTAGGAATATGAAAAGATAATCCTATTAGAACTTTAGATGTTGATTGAACTAGCATATTGCGTTGAAATACAAATATAAATTGAAACCTCTCTATATCAAATAATTGAAATGTGGGTAACAACAAGATTGAAGCCGAAACATCTTTTGCTGTATGAGGAATAACAGATAATGGTTGAGAACCCATGGATAATCATAATAGAATTTCATGAAAAATAAAAAATTCTATGATATTATGAGAATGAAACGAAATCATGGGTGATAGAATATATAACTCTATAGCCGTTTGATCATGAAACATAGTTTATAGTGAAAATGAAAATACAGCAGTATTTTGAAATTGAATAATATGACAAACATGAACAAAAAATTCATTAATTATAGGTCAATACAATCGTCCAACAATCAAAACATTATTTCAAATATGAAATGGATATGATGATGCTCATCGTCAAAACATCATGACAGTTTTAAGCTCATCTAAAATATGAATACTAAATGATGATCCTCAAACTGCTTTGGATGTATGAGGTGCATTAAGAATAGGTTACGAATCTTGATGTAATTCTAGTAAAAAATGAACTATAGTATTTAGTGGTGACAATCACTTCTATTGATGTAATTGAACCATGTGGCTACATTTAGATTAAGAATTTAATTAACAAATAATTTAAAAAATGAAAAACTTAAAAAACACAAAGTACTTTATCATGTTTTTATCAGGAATACTATTTTCAGCATTCACTGTTTTTGCTGCGATTATTCCTGTGAATACGGATCTTACTCAAGATGCAGTGCAGTATTTGCAAAAGTTAGTGTTAACTAATTCTGATTGAAGTACAACTTGAGTCGTATTGGACGGTACAAACAACAAAGTAATGTCTGATACTATTTGTGACACAAATGGCGATAATTGTAAATCGATAAGTGAATTAATTACTGGTGTTGATTTAAGTGACTATCTGACTGGTAGTGCTTTGGAATCATATCTAAGTGGCACTGATAGCTTTCTAACATGATACAATTGAAAATGGTGTGTTATGTCTGGATCTCAAATAGCCTGTACAGAAGATGAACCTACATGATGAACATCTTTGTGGGAAACAGGATATTCTGATAATATATATTATAATGGATTAGGAGAAGTTGGTATTGGGACTGCTAATCCATGGTCTAGCGTTAAACTTACTGTGAATTGAGGAGCAAAGTTTGGTGGTGAACTATATTTAGATTCCACTTTAAATGATTCATCAGAAATTGCGTCAGAAGAACCAATTAAATTTTCTAACTATTTATGATCATCAATAATCACAATGATTATTAATACAAGTAGTTGATATGTCGGTATAGGAACCAACTTTCCTGAAGAAAAGCTAAGCATAAAAAGCAATGAAGCAGAACTTTTTTCATTGACAAGAGAATGAAAAAGACCTCGATGATTTGCGATTTCTAATGAATGAAGGTTATGAATATATGAAAAGGATTGATCTACTGATCCTGAAAGGTTTTCTGTATCTTCTGGTGGAAATGTCGGTATCGGAACTGAATCTCCTCAATCAAAACTCCATGTAGATGGGACTATCCAAGCTGGAGATAATCTGAAAATATATGGTAATACATTTTGATATATAGAATCAAATAATCAATTAAGATTTAATACTAATTGAAGTACTACTAAAATGACAATAGATAATGATGGTAATGTGGGTATAGGTACAGCTACTCCACAAACAAAATTACATGTAGATGGATGATTGAAACTTGGAGATGGTTGATCTTGTGAGGAAAATGATGATTTGTGAAAAATGGAGTTTATATCTCGAGTTTGAGGAGATATAAAAAGTTTAAATATTTGTGTAATTTCTTGAGGAAACTATTTTCGATTCCCTATGATAATGATGAACTGAACATGATGAACAGTGTTTCCATGATGAGATTGATACTTAGAGTTACAAGAATGAGAGGCTATGCGTACTTCATAATTATTTTTAAAAAATGGATTTTATTTGTAGATAAATAATTAAACTTTCAAAACAAAAAAGACACTTTAAAAAACACATATCGTGTCTTTTTTTTATTGATTTTTTTTTGTGATTTATTATAAATAACCTTAGCCCAAAACAAAAATGTCAAACAAAAAAAATGTAATATTATGAAAAAGAAAATTTTTACTTTATTTTTTGTGTTAATTAGCTTTTTGGCTTTTACACAAACAACTGAAACTCTCGAGCTTACAGGAGTAAGTAGTGGAAGTGAATTTTATTACTGTAACACAGTTGACACAGTAATAGTTTATAAACCAAATGGTACTGGAAATGGATATTGGTTTCCAAATGGAAATCCTCCTAGCCAACAAGGAGATAGTATTATAATCACACAAACTTCTCCAAATTTTTGGGAGTTTACTGATTTATCTAATAGTATACTTTTTTATGTCTACTTCGTATCTATCTCACCATCTGAACCATGGACTACTTTGGATACTATGAAATGTCCAGAGTCTACCATCACCCTGGATGCACAAGCTGGGAATCATCAAGATGACTTCAC
>DATFJH010000090.1:0-4077 GCA_035269265.1 Candidatus Absconditabacterales bacterium | reverse complement strand
ATTTTAGTATTTCGAAGAATGTTTTCATCTGATAATAAATATGGTTAAATTATTAAAAACTTAAAGTGTTTTGATATTTACTATACTATTTTATTTTAATTTTTCTATTAATTTTTCCATAAGATCTATGTGGTCTTCTGTGAGAGATTCGGAATTATCACTTTCTTTGTTTTTATATTCTTCAAGAATTTGACTCAAAGTTTCTCATTTGTTGTCTAAATTTTCTATTGTTTCTTTTGGTTCATTATTAGTTTCTTTTGTATCTTCTTGTGTGTTAACTTCTGTTTTTTCTTTTTCTCAAGGGCATGGTTCAAATTCACAATTTGGTCAGGTTCTAGATACAAAACTTCAGTCTGGACATTCTTTGGCATCCATTGTACATACTACCATATTTCATGTTTGTTCTGTATTTTTTTCTATATTTTCTTCGTTTTCGTTTAAGTTTTCATCTATTTTTTCAGTGAAGATTTTTCAATCTTGGGTTTTACATTGTCTTGGATAAGATTCCATGACAACATTACCAGCTTGGACACAAGATATAAAGTCAACAATATCTATGTCTGTGTTTTCTTTTCAAGTTTTATTTGATATTGGGAAACAGTCTCAACGATAGTATTCTCGTTCTTCACATCGTTCTCAATTGTCAAAGTGACAAATACCATAAGATTCTCAATTATCAAATATCATTTCTAGTGTTCATCCATTTTCTTCACAATAAATTGAAGCAGGATTGCCTAGTTCAACATTTCACGTTAGATTTGAATTGTTGTTTTTAGTTGTGCATCCAGCCAATATAAGTGTAGATATAGAGATTATTAGAATTAATAATTTTGTTTTCATGTTTTTATTTTTTTGTTATAAATATACTCTTATAAATAAGAGTTTTCTCAAAAAAATCAAACTAAATTTCCTTTTTTAAAAAAAGAAAAACCCACTTACAATAAAGTGGGTTTCTGAAAAATGTGAGATTTTTTTAGTTACCTGGTTCGTAAAGTGTAAATGTAATAACTCCATGGTATTGTGCAGGAGCTTGGAAAGCTGGCACAGTTACTTTGATCCAAGGAGTATCACCATATTGAGATAATATACCTCAAACAGTACCACTATTTCTTTCAAAATAAGTGATAGCAGAATCAATAGCACTATAAGTTGTTGTGATTGATCCTAATGTTACGCTAGCGTTAGCTGTTCCTGTCATTAAGTCAGGATTTGCTGCGTTTGATTTTAATTCCACATTTGCAGCTGGAATAGTATAAGTAGTACCACCGTTGTCTCAAGTTAGATCTGTAACTTGGATAGTAGTGTAGTAACCACTTGTAGACCCTTTAAAGTCTGTCACGTAAAAAGAATTTGTAGAGAATTGTCCTGACATTTCTACATCAGTTGTAGAAACTGGCATAGCCCCTAAATCTATTGATCCAGATGCTGTGATAGTAAGATTTCATTCAGTTACTTCCAAATAAACATCAGAAGATTCTTGAGCATTAGTATTCATAATCATAAATCCCAACCCCAAAACTGCAATACCTACAAATAAAGTTTTCATAAATTTTTTCATTTTGTTTTTCTAATTTAATTAAATTAAAATAAATTACAAAAATCTCACATATAAATTATACTTAAAACCTAAAAATTTGTCAAATTTTTGTTGATTTTTTTTTCTTGCAATATTTACATAATTAAGTAACTATTAATTGAGTTTATTTTTTTATTTGTTATTTATAAAATTATGAAGAAGTTATTTTTGTTTGTATTTTGATTGTTTGTTTTTTTGTTTTTTTGAACCTTTGTTCAAGCAAATAATATATGAGATATTTCAGTAGAATTTTGTAATTGAGAAAACAATACTAAATCTTTGAGTATGGTTTTGGATTCTGGTAAAGAGTGAGAAATATGTATGGAATTTTCCAACTATTCTGACAATGATGTAAATATTAATTATTGATTTGTAGATGGAGTAGTGACTGCTGACAAATACAAAAGTAAAGCATGTAAAAATGAATGAGATAAACAAAACTTTGGTCAGTATGTAAAACAAGATATTACTAGTATAAATATACCTTCAAAGACTAAAGTAAAACAAAAATCTTATATAAAGTTTCCAGCTGGATTTACTGGCATGGTTAATTGATGTTTAACGTATTTTGTATCAGCTGATACTACAACCACTAATGTAGAGTCTGCTATGTTTGATGTACTTGTTCGTAAAGCTTCTTTTATAGATGTTTTGGTTTGATGAAAACTTAGTAGAAATTTAAAACTTTCATCTGAAAATGATGCGATTAAAAGTTTTTATGATAAACAAAAAAAGGCTTTGGTTCTTGAAGTTGTCCTTGATAATGCTGGTACTGTAAATGAATGAGCCGTAATGGATGTAGAGGTTTCAAACATTTTTGGTTATAATTCTTTGGTTTCAGGAGAAGTTATAAAAGTTTTGTCTGATGATAAATCAGTTTTGAGAATGGAGGTGAAAAACATACCTTGGTATAGGTGACCTTTTGATATATCTTTAAATATCCTTAGTACTCCAAATTTTGATTTTGATTCTGCAAGTATTCCAAACGAAATGAAAGAAGAAATTAATATAAAAGCTAAAACTAGTGTGTTTATTTTCCCATGGATTCCTTTATATATATTTGTTTGAATTATAGTTTTGATTATTTTGATAAGACTTTTGTCAAAACATTTAAAATTCCAATAAAATTATAAATGAAAGGTTTAAAATTATATATATTTATTTTTGTTTTGTTATTATCATCTTTTGTGGTATATGCAAAAAATACTACTTTAAAAACAGAGTTGTTTTTTTGGGAAGACTCAAATAAATCTTTATCTTTATATATAACTTGAGTAGCACCTGGAGGCACATATGATTTTGATGTAAAAATAGAAAATTTGACTTATACTTGAGTGGATGTTATTGTTTGATTTGTGGATGGTACGATTACAAATGATTCTTATAGGAATAAAGCGTGTTTGCATGAATGATATGATCAAAAGTTGGGTATGTATATTACTGGTCCGAATAATTTTTCAATAGATGCTTTTCAGTCTGTATTAAAAACATATACTTTGTCTATACCAACTTGATATTCTTATTCTGGTCAAATTGGTGCCTGTTTGACTCATTATCCAAGTATAAAAAACGATGATTGATCTTTTTCTATGCAAGCACGTAGAGCAAATTTTTTGGATATATATATTAATCCAGATTCATTAAATGATACTATTTCTCCTTATGTTTTAAGCACATCTCCATCAGATTGATCTGATAATATAGATATTTCTAGCAATATAGAAATATTGTTTAATGAAAATATGGATAAATTGAGTGTTGAATCTTCAATTTCAATGTTACCAGATGTTTGATGATTGAACTATTTTTGGGAATGAAATAAAATAATTATAAATCCAAATTCTAGTTTTTCTTACAACACTGATTATAATGTTTTTTTGTCTACTTGAGCAAAAGATTTAGCTTGAAACTATATAGACAGTACTTATTCTTTTTCTTTTAAAGTAGAAGAAGAGACTTCTTGATGATGAGGTGGAGGATGATGATGAGGTTGATGAGGTGGAGGATTAGCACCAATTAATAAACCAACAAAAGATAATTGTCCTGACGGAGATAATTCTGGAGATTTATATGATTGAGATTGTGGAGAATATTCAGAAGTAGAAAACGATGATGAGGATTATGATCCAAATATAGATCATGGTTCTAGATGATGTGATGCAGCATGATCGACATATTCAGATGAACTTAATCAAGCTTATGTATTTGCATGTAATATGTGAATTACAACTATGCCTACTATACAAACCGCTGATATGATGTGACCTCTTTTGAGAAAGCATTTAGCTAAAATGATAAGTGAATTTTCTATGTGAATATTGTGAAACTCTCCTGAGATGACAAAGGTATGTGAATTTGATGATATGAATCAAGAATCTCAAGAGATGCAATATTATGCTAAGACTTCTTGTCAATTATATCTGATGTGATTACACAAAGATTGAGTGACTCCAAAAGATAGTTTTGATCCAAATGAAATAGTGACAAGAGCTCAGTTTGGA
>DATFJH010000089.1:0-2513 GCA_035269265.1 Candidatus Absconditabacterales bacterium | reverse complement strand
CTGTTTATATTATTATTTATTTTATGATAAAAAATATATTATTTGATTTTGGTGGTGTAATTATATCAATTGAGGATTGACCAATCAAGTTTGTAGAGAAAAGAAATAAGTTAAAGAAATGATATATTTATGAGAAAATTAAATTTATTATAGTAGATTATGCTAAATGATTGATCGATACTTTTGGTTTTCGTAAATGATTGGTAGAGAAATTAGGTAAAGATTTGTGAGAGGAACTTTTTGAGCGTTGGTGACACAGAGAATGAGCCAAAATTAAACCAGAAATAATACAGTTAGTAGATGAGTTAAAAGAAAAATGATATAAATGTTATATTTTGTCTGATACAAACCCAATTCATGCATCTTCTAATGAGATAAGACATATTTATGATATGTTTGATGATAAAATTCTTTCTTATGAGATTGGTATTTGTAAAAGAGAAGATACTTGGAACAATACAACAAATTTTTTTGATTATGCTTTAGATAAATTAGATATAAAAGCTGAAGAATCTATTTTTATAGATGATTTACAAGAAAATTGTTTAGTTGCTGCTAAGTTAGGAATAAAAACTATTTGGGCACAAAATTCAAAACAAGTTATTTCTGATTTGTCTGGAATTTTGGGTATTGATTAGTATAAGGTTTATATTTATTGATAACATAATTTATGTTTAAACTTCAGTCAAAATTTAAACCAGCATGAGATCAGCCCAAGGCTATAAAAGATATGATGCAGGGTTTTAAAGATGGTAAAAATATTCAGACTTTGTTGTGAGCTACTGGTACTGGTAAGACTTTTACTATAGCAAATATTATTGAAAAATTGAATAAGCCAACTTTATTAATTTCTCATAATAAGACTTTGGCTGCTCAGTTAGCAACTGAATTAAAACATTTTTTTCCAAATAATGCTGTACATTATTTTGTATCTTATTTTGATTATTATCAGCCAGAATCATATTTGCCTGCGCAAGGTTTGTATATAGAAAAAGAAGCTACAATAAATCAAGAGATAGAAATGTATAGACTTGCTACTATGGCTTCACTTCTTAGTAGAGAAGATGTGATAGTGGTTGCTTCAGCGTCATCTTTATATGGTTTAGGACAAAAGAGATTTTTTCAGGAAAATTGCTTGATGTTGGAAATATGAAAAGAATATAATTTTAAAGAATTAAAATGACAACTATTGAAAATGCAATATAAGCCTGTTCATGGCAAGATTGAGCATGGTATGTTTGATTTTAGATGAGAAATGTTGGATATTTTTTCTAGTACAGAAAAATTTGTTTATAGATGTATTTTTGATGAAGAAAAATTGGAAAGAATAGAATTTAGAGATTCTACAACAATGAAATTAATAGATGAAGAAAATAATAGTGAAATTTATTTTGGTGGTTGACATGCACACAAGGTTATAGTTTGGCCAGCTACTCAGTTTATACAAGATACCTCTCGTTTGGAGGATATTTTGGTTCAAATGAATACTGAAAAAGATTTGAGGGTAAAAGAGTTTGAGAAAAAATGAATGTTGGTTGAAGCAGAAAGAATAAGAAAAAGAGTAGAGTATGATATAAGGATGATTAGAGAGACTTGATTTGTAAATGGTATAGAAAATTATTCAATGTATTTTGATCGTAGGTTACCATGAGAACCGCCAAATACAATATTTGATTATTTTCCAGACGATATGTGTTTGATTATAGATGAATCACATATGACAATACCACAACTCCAAGCTATGCCAAAAGCAGATAGGTCTAGAAAATTAAATTTGATAAAGCATGGATTTAGATTACCTTCTGCTATAGATCATCGTCCAATAAATTTTTCTGAATTAGAGATGATTTTAAATTTTAAAGAAACATGAGACAAAGAATCTTATGTTGATGTTTTGGATGATGCTTCTGATACATATAAAGATATTGTGAATAAATCCGAAAAATTATATAAGGCTCGTGGAGAAAATCAATTATCAGTAGTTTTGCAAAAACAAAAAAAAGACTCTAAGACTATCTTTTTGTCTGCAACTCCTGCAAAATATGAGTTAGAGCTTTCTGATAAAATAGTAGAACAAATAATAAGACCTACATGACTTTTAGATCCAATCACATATGTTTATCCTAAATCTGTGAATTATGAAGATTTAGAAAATAGTCTAGATTTGCTGTTGAAAAAGAAACCTCATTTAGAAGAATTTATGGATTGATATGTTTTGAAAAAACCAGTAAAAGAAATTTTTGAAGAATAAAAAATATTATTTATTGATTTTTTTTATTTACATATTTTTATTCTATTTCTAAAATTTTAATTTTAAATTCTACATTTTCGCGAGTTTCTGGTTCGTTGAAGTCTACTTTGTTTGTGATTGGTCATGTTTCCAATATTAGTCATTTCATATCTCAAAGAGATATTATTTCTCATGTTTTTGGTTTTTTTCATATTTTGTTGAATACAGTTTTTGATATGTTTTGTATTTTTGCATTGTCGTGATAAATTTTATATCATTCTTG
>DATFJH010000088.1:0-2706 GCA_035269265.1 Candidatus Absconditabacterales bacterium | reverse complement strand
TCATCTTTCATATCTGCTTGCAAAACTCATCATTCCAAACTTAACTTAATTGTTTTTCATTCTAATTCTAATTGATCTATTTTTCTTTCTACATTTTCATCTAAATACAACCAATAATCCATAGATCCAACTTCATCTTCTTCAAGTATTTTTGGATTTTGTATTATAGCAATTTTTTTATTTTTTAAATTTAACAAATAATTTAATTTACCGTCTTTTCATATAAGAGCTTTAATCAAAACACCATTTATGTCATATTCACCAGGAAATTCTACCATAGAATAAGGTAGTTTTTGATTTGTTATATCTTCACCAGCTTCTAATGCCAAATTTATATACTGATCATTTGGTACATTTGGTCAAAATAAAACTTTGTTTTCCAATAAAAATCATCCAGATTCTAATTTAATGTTTACCATAACTAATTATAAAATAATAAAAATAGTTCCAACGTTACAGCGTCTCACCGTCCCAACGTTTGTTGGAATCGTTGTAACGTTGCAACGTTGTGACGCTGGGACGTTATCCTCAGAAAAAGTTTGGATTAATCAATCTAAGTATAAGACCAGAACTTCAAAGCAAAATAAGACCTATAACAACATTTTTTACCATTTCTACTCACTTTGAATATTGATTTCATTTTCCATCTAAAGCACCAGTAGTCATAAGCAAACCGGCTGATATTACTATCAAAAATGAAAATATCAATATTACAGTCACCATTATTTTACTCAATCCCATCATAAGAAATGGGAAAGCGTTTAACTGATTTACTCTACTTGTATTTGGATCGTTTGGGTCCATAGTATTGTTTTGAGATGTCATCTCGATACAATCTCCAATGAATGGAACTACTGTATTAAGCTCTATCCCACAGCAAGTTTTTGTGGGATCACATTTACACTTACAAGTCGCTGGATCAACTGTGTATCATTCTTTTGAACATTTTTTATTCGGATCACAGACACATTCATCTTTCTCAAAATCATATATTTTGTCTTTACCACAACTTATACAACAACCATTATTATCCTCTATTCGTCATGTTCCATAATCTGAACAGTTATTCATTTTAGATGGTGTGGTACATTCACAAAACGGAACAGGTTCTGAAACCCCTTTCTCACAATAAAAACCATCTAAAAAAGAATAGTCTATTATTGGTTCTTCTGATGCCTCAAAATCACTATTATTATTACATTCTTCTCGTTCATTTCTAGGTTGACATTCAACATCACGATAAATTGGCGCTATTTCTACTGAGCAATTATATTCTCATAATTTAGCAAAACCATCTTGTATTGTAATGTTTATTTCATCTGAATCTGCTTCTGGACTTATAGAAAAAAGGACTGTTTTACTATCTCCACCTGTAACTATATCTCATTCTAACGTAGCTCAAATTATTTCTATATTATTAAAGTTATAATCCAAATCTCAAACTGTATTTGAAGAAAAATCTATAGATACGGCAAACTCTGAATCATTAGAGGTGTATTTATCACCACCAGGATTATTTATAACTCATTCTCAATCAACACACTGACTTGGAATTGGCTGACAACAAAGATTATCTTCAGTTTCAACATAATCTCAATGTTCATCACATCATCAATTTACATCTAAGTCCTTTCGGTCATTATTTATTGCTGTACAAACAGGACAAAATAAAAACGCATGAGATGTTTTTACTCCGAGTTTGCAATCCACATGATTTTGACATCAAGCCTCTTGCATTAGTTCTTGTAGATTCTTAATTGACTCACTGTCATATCATCAATCTCGCATATTATTTTTCGTTTCATTATATTTATTCCACAATATAAGCTGGCTTGAATATAAATCTGATATACTAGACGAACAAGCTGTTATCCTTTCTTGTGTATCATATGATCTTGAAATAGTATTACATACGTAATTAACACAATCCGTATTTCATGCACATATGTTATTTATTGTACTGGATTTATTAATATACCACAACTCTTGATCTGCTGTTGTTATAGTCGTAGTATATGCTGTTCAACCATTTGAGTTACTAGCCCACTCTGATGTAGGACATGTTTGAGCATCAACAAAACCTAATCACAAAAAAATTGCCATCACAAACATGGATAAAAACAATTTATTTATGATCAAGAATTTTCTATTCATAAAACAAATAATTGATAAATCAGATTGCCACGCTTTGCTCGCTATGACAATTATTTATTTCGACAACATCTCGTTTACTACTTCGTTGACTATAGCTCAATCTATTTCTCATTTGTACTGTCACATGATCGCTCACATTAATTGACCTCTCTGTTTTTGAAGATCATCAATTCATTGTGAAGCAATTATTTCTTCTACTATTTTTTGTGTTTCTTCTTTGGATTTGGTCTGTGGAAGATAAAATTCTAGAAGAACTTTTTTTGCTTTTTCTTCTTCTAATTCATCTTTTTTGTCTGTTTTTTCCAAAAATCATATAGCCTCAGTCAAAGCTTTTACTTCTTTTTTGAGTATTTTGATTACATCTATATCTTCTACATCTTTTTGAAGTTCTATTTTTTTGTTTTTTATCTGTGCTATCACATAATTTAATATTGTTTTTTTTGTGACATTTTTGTCTATCATAGCTTGCTTGTAATCAGCAAACAGTTTGTCTTGTAGATTCATTTTATTTGTTTTTTATATAAACTATAATTTTTTTATAAGAAAATTTTT
>DATFJH010000087.1:0-10105 GCA_035269265.1 Candidatus Absconditabacterales bacterium | reverse complement strand
TCTGTAATTTTGCAGAAACAAAAAAAGTCTTCAAAAACAATATTTTTGTCTGCTACTCCTGCAAAATATGAGTTAGAACTTTCTGATAAAATAATAGAACAGATAATTAGACCGACATGACTTTTAGATCCAATTACATATGTTTATCCTAAATCTGTGAATTATGAAGATTTAGAAAATAGTCTAGATTTATTGTTGAAAAAGAAACCTCATTTAGAAGAATTTATGGATTGATATGTTTTGAAAAAAACAGTAAAAGAAATTTTTGAAGAATAAAAACATCATTTATTAATTTTTTTATTCTATTTCTAAAATTTTAATTTTAAATTCTACATCTTCGTGAGTTTCTGGTTCGTTGAAGTCTACTTTGTTTGTGATTGGTCATGTTTCCAATATTAGTCATTTCATATCTCAAAGAGATATTATTTCTCATGTTTTTGGTTCTTTTCATATTTTGTTGAATACAGTTTTTGATATATTTTGTATTTTTGCATTGTCGTGATAAATTTTATATCATTCTTGTGCTGTAGCTGTAAATTTCTTTGTTTCTCATTCTTTCATTCAAACCACAATAGTGTCAAATATTGGGAAAGTTTGTCACATTCAAACTGTGAATGATATTTCTTTTCATTCTTCTATTATTTTACCATCTTGTAGAAATGAGTCATATGATACTGTAATATTGTCTCATTCTGAAATCTGTTTGTTGTTGCATCAAGATAATATTAGCAATCAAATTAATAAAATGGGTAAGATCAATAATTTTTTCATTTTTTTTAAATTTAAAATATAAATGATTTTGTTGTTAATATTTTTGTATTATTTTAACTGTTTATTTTTGACTTGATAAAATGTTTTCGTGATTCTTGTGGTGTATTTATTGTATTGTTCTTTGTTTCTTCTTCGTCTTTTATATCTATTTCTTTTGGTGATTCAAATCTTATGATATATTCTCAGTAAAATAATATATTATTTTTGTGTGCTAAAAAATAGTCTGCATATTCTGAATCTAGATAGGGTTTTAAAAACTTTTCAGTGTATGCTATTTCTTGTTTTGCTTTTTGTATTTCTACTTCTACATTTGTTATTGCGTCTCTTATGGTTGTATAATTTATGTATGTTCTTACTGCCATAATCATTGCTACTATAGCCAAAACCAATCATCATATTTTTAATTTATTACCATGTTTGTCTATTATTTTTATTATTTTTTCTTTTTGCACTTTGAATGATTTAAAAGTTAAAAGTTAAAAGTTATCAAGTTGTTTGTTTAAGTTTGAGATTTTATAAACTTTTAGCTTGATGAATTTTAACTGTGACTGCTTTATTTTTGCTATTCTTGGTTGAAAATTCAAGAGAAAAAAATAGAAAAATGTATATTGATTTTATTTTATAGGGTGTGATTTTATTTTAATATATTGAATATGGCTATAAATAGATTACCAGAATATGTAATAAATAGACTTAAAGCATGAGAAGTGGTTAATAGGCCAGCTAATGTGGTTAAGGAATTAGTAGAAAATAGCATAGATGCTTGAGCAAAAAATATTGAGATAAATATAAAAGATTGAGGTAAAAATATGATATCAATACAAGATGATTGAGAGGGTATTCAGTTGTCTGATATGGATTTACTTTTGGAGAGATATGCTACTTCAAAAATAAAAACAGATGAAGATTTGATGAGTATTTCTAGTTATTGATTTAGATGAGAAGCGTTAGCTAGTATCGCTGAGGTGTCAAAGCTTACAATAATATCTAAAACGGCTTATAGTGAAATAGGTACAAAACTAATAAAAAGATGAAGTGAGTATAATACAAATCATTTGCCTGTGCCATTTGATCATGGTACTTCTATAATAGTAGAGGATTTATTTTATAATGTGCCAGCTAGATTGAAGTTTTTAAAATCTTCACAAACAGAATTTTATTATTGTTATAATTATTTTGTAGAGGTTGCTTTATGGCATTACAACAAATGATTTATTCTTAAAAAAAATGATAAAGTTTCTTTTGATTTGAAAGCTACAGATTCTTTGATAAATAGAATAAATGATATATATAAAAAAAATTGGACCAATAATTTAAAGGCCGTAGAATATAAGGATGAAGAACTGGAAATAAATTGAGTTGTTTCAGATCCTAGTGTTCGTTTTTGATCTTGAGAAAACATAAAAATATATGTTAATTCTAGACCGGTCCAAGATAAAATAGTTTATAAAGCTATAATGGATGCTTATCGTAGACAAATTACTCCATGAGAGTATCCTTTAGTTGTTCTTATGATAGATATTGATCCAACAAAAGTTGATGTTAATGTTCATCCATCAAAATCTCAGGTTAAGTTTTTGGATTCACAGAAAATATATCAGACTGTCTACAACTCTGTCTATAATTGTCTAGGTGAAAATAAAATATCTGATATTGTTTCTGATTTTTCAAGAGAAACTAGTTTTGAAGAAAAAAATAATTTAAATAATGTGTGATGATTAGAAAAACAAAAAGTTTTTTTGGGTAGTAGAGATTTACATCATAAGCAAGAAAAAACAATTTTTTGATCAGAAAGTTTTTGATATCAAGATTTTTCTTTGTCAAACAATCAAAGTTTTGATGGATTAGATGAGAAAAAAACATATTCAAATAATCAGATAGGTAATTATCAAATAGTATGACAATTGTGGAATAGTTATATTGTTTTACAATCAAATGAAGCTTTGTTTTATGTAGATCAGCATGCTTTGGCAGAAAGAATATCTTTTGAAAATATGAAAAAAAATGTAAACTTGGATAAGGAAAATCTTTTGCAACCTGTGAAATTTAATGTAATAGATGTTCCTGATTTAAATGGCAAAATTTCAAAATTAAATAATTTGTGATTTGATTGTTCTATATTAGTAGATAATGTGATGGTTGTTTATTCTGTACCAAAAGTTTTTGTGACATATCCAGTAGATTTAGAAAAATTATTTAACCATGTTTTGTATTTAGACGACATAAATTTTGATCATATTTTAGATGGTGTTTTTGCTACTAAAGCTTGTAAAACTTCAATCAAGGCTTGACATAAGCTTTCCTACGATCAGATGTCTAATTTGATAAAAGATGGTTTTGAAAATATTGATGGAATGTTTGTATGTCAGCATGGGAGACCGTTTTTTGTTAAAGTAGATAAGAAACAAATTGATACTTTATTTGATAGATAATACCATTGTAATTTCGAGCGAATCCCGCAGTATTGCAGGAGAAGTGGAGAAATCTCTTTGAAACACAAAAAGGGATCTCTCGCAAGTTAGAGCTTCGGCAATTCTGCCCAATAAAATTCGAGATGATAATTAATGTTTTATTTCGTAGATAGTGTAATGAAATTAGTAATACAAAATGTAGATAAGGCTTCTGTTGTAGTTAATAGCGAAGAGTGAATAGTAAAGAAAAAAGAAGAAATATGAAAGTGAGTGTTGATATATTTCTGAGTTTCTAAAAATACTACTAATGAATTGTGAATGGGAAATGTAGAATTGAGAATTGATAAGTTTGTAGATAAAATGCAAAGAATGAGATGGCTAAAAAATAATGATGGAAGGCTAGATGCTACCATTGGAGATATCGGTTGAGAGATATTAATTGTATCAAATTTTACATTGTATGCTGACAATAAAAAATGAACTAAAATGGATTTTTCAGCTAGTGGAGAATATGAGAAAGCTGAAATAATTTACAAATATTTTGTAAATAAATTAAAAGAAAATTTTGTTGTTAAAACTTGAGAGTTTGGTGGAATGATGAAAGTAGAAAGCATTAATGATGGGCCGGTTAATTATGTTTTAGAAATATAATACTACTGTCATTTCGACTGTAGCGTAGTGAAATGGAGAAATCTCTTTATACACAAAAAAGAGATCTCTCCACTCTATCACTTCATTCTTTCGGTCGAGATGACAAATGAAAAGTTAACGTTTTATTTGTGAATATTAGGTTTGATGAAAAAAGTGTTATTTATATTTGCTTTATTTTTTTTTGTGGGGAATGTTTTTGCATACAAAGAATTATTATTAGAAAATAGGTGAGGAAAGCCAATTAGGGTAATAAAGGTTGTTTTAGATGGTCAGCATTATGTGGTTTCCTCTATTGCTTTGGACGGTTGAGATAATATAGAAAATTTAGCAAAAAAAGTATGATGAGATACTGCAATAAATGGTACTTTCTTTTGTCCTGCAGATTACAGTAGTTGTGGATGAATTACTCATTCAAATTTTGAGAGGGTATATTTATGAAATTGAAAAGATTATAGTAAAACTTGGCCAAATACTGATGTTAGGATGATATTTGGATTTGATATAAACTGAGAACCAATGATGGTTCAAAATAATTTAACAGAAATGCCGTGACTACGAAGTGATATGAATAAAGATAAAATCAATGATTTATATTTTGGTATGTCTAATTTTACAGTATTGTTAATAGATTGAAATAATTTAGTACATGCAAATCAAAATTATTTTGATGGTAAAATGTATAGTAGAATAAATAGAAATTTTATTTGTTATACAAAAGATAAATCTACAGTTTATATGTGAGTTGTGGGATGAGTTAATTTATTTGAATTAGCTGATTATATATCTGAGAATTTTCAATGTCATGATGCCTTGGCTTTAGATGCTGGATATAGTGAGGCGATGGTTTATGATTGAAATGTATTAGCTAGATCTCCTAGAAGAGAGATAATGGATGCTTTTGTAGTTTTAGATAGAGAAGAATATATCGAACTTACAAAATACAATCCTCCAGAAAAAGAAGAATATGAAGTTGAAGAGAAATATGAATTAACGGAAAAAGATTGGTCTGCTGTAAATATGTTTAAAACTGTAATAGATAGTCTGATAAAAAAAGAGTGAAGTAGTTTTAAGCGAACAGCAATAAAAGTTATTCGTGAAGCTAAGTGAATGGAAAAATTTATTGATAATCCACAAAGAAGAGCTATTTTTCATGAACTGTTAGTGAGGTTATATACTATAGATACTTTGTAATTAGATCTGTAATTACTAGGCACGAAGCAATCTAGTGTTTATATTACAGTTCTCATCTCGAGCTTGTCGAGAGATATCTTTATCATATAATAAGAGATTTCTCGGCTAATCGCTCGAAATGACAATTTATTTATATAATGGATTGCTTCACTGATTTATCGAGTTTCATTGATTCTTATTATTCAAGAGAGCGGGACATAAACTCGTAATGATTTTAAAATATGAAAAAATCCTTTCTAGATTCTTCGACCTTACTCAGAATGACAGAAAGGATTTTATGGTAATGTTTTTAAAAGTTTATTTATTATCATATCGTTCTTTTGCCTGTGAAATTGCAATAGGGATAGCAGCACTTTCTTCATGTCATTCTTCAAGAAGTGCATTAGCAATTTCTATTGCTTTCTTTTTTAATTTTTCTGGAAAATTTTTGAAAGCATCTGGATAATTATTTTCGTTTCGGGGCATGCTAATGATATAAATATAAAATTATTTTAATTCGATAGTGTATCCAGTAATTTGACTAGCAAGTCTGATATTAGATGCTCATTTACCAATAGCTAATGCTTTTTGAGATTCATCCAATGTTACATAAGCTTTTTTGTCTTTGATTTCAATGTTTTGTATTTGAGCTGGTTTAAGACAGTTTGTAATAAGTTTTATATCATCGTCTACTTTTTCTACATAATCAATTTTTTCTCCATCTAGTAATGATAATACAGTATTTATTCTATCTCATTTATGTCATACCATTACTCCAACTGGATCAACTTTGTCGTCAGTAGAGCTTACTAATATTTTGGTTTTTCTTCAAGGAGTTCTTGCTATTTTTTCTATTACTACTAATCATTCTTCTAATTCTGGAACAATCTTTTTTAAGATAGCTTCTATGTAATCTGGAGTAGATTGAGTAATGTTTAATACGATACCTCCAGAATCTTTAGATATTTGTCTAAGTAAAACAAATATTTCTTCTCCTGGTTCATATATTCTGTGTGGTATTTGTCAGTCTGCTGCAAGTACTACGGCTGATCACTCTATGTCTAGTATTACGCTGTCTGCATGTACTCTTATTACTTTTGCTTTCAATAGTTCTCCTTGTTTATTTTGAAATTTCTCAAAGAATTTCTCTCTTTCAACATTTTTCAATTGTTGTTTTATTGTTTGAGCAGCAGCTTGAGAAGCTATTCTAGAAAGTTCCAAACTTTCAGGAGTTACATTTATCAAAAGTTCTTCTCATTCTTTGGCATCTTTTCTGATTTTTTTAGCTTCTTTTGTAGAAACTTCTGTATCTTCATCTTCTATTTCATCTTCTTTTTTTACCAACAATTGTTTGTAAATTCACACTCAACCTTCATTATCAATATTTACCAATATATTTGCTTTTTTGTGTTCAGGATAATCTTTTCTAAATCATGATCTGATTCACATTTTTACGATTTCAAAAATTTGATATGGATCAAATTTATAATCTTCTACCAAAGTTGCAATAGCGCCTTGTATACTTTTTCAGTCTAGTTTCATTAGAATTTTTTGTAAAAAATAAAATGAGAATATCATAATTCTCATATTATTTTAATACTGATTTTGTAATACTTTGCAAGTTTAATATTTTATAATTATAATTAACTATTTTTGTTATATTTGTTATATTGTTCGTAAAACCATTTTTCTCGATTTATTACTTCGATATTTAAGTACTTTGTTTCAAAATCAGTAAATATACTATCATTTCGATCTCAAGGATTATTATGATCATCTATTATTATTTTTACTTTTTTATCATTAATTATTTTTGAAGATTTTATATTAAATTTGTATGATATTTCAAATGATTTATCATTTAATTTTGTGAATGTTTCGTCTTTTAAGATTGAATTTAAATAATAATAATCTTTTATATCTTGTTTTAATTGTTGATTTTTGTCTTGTATAAATTTATTAATGTTTTTATCTGTTGGTTTTATTTTATTTTTTTTAAATTCTTTTATTTCTAAATAATTAAAAGAATGTCCTTGTATGTTTAGGAATTTTTCTGGAATAGTTAAATCTGGTAATAAATATATAATTGGTATATTTATAATATTGAAATAATTAAAATGTGATTTATATTTATAATTTTTGTTATTTACAATAGATATACTATTCATCTTGCAATGTTCAAATCTTCATATTTGTAATTTTAATAATCAATTTATTAACAATATTCTTATTGTTATTCATGTTCTTGGGTTATGAGAATCATCTTCTTTATATTCCTTTAAATTTAAATTATATTGTGGAATAAATATTTTATGATAAAATGTATCATCGAAATCTAGTTCTCAATTTTTATAAATATTTAAATTTTTTATTCTTATTTGTATATTTTCTTTTATTTTACCTTTTTCAATAAGAATCTTTGCATTTTTTTTAATTTTTTCTAATATGTCTTTTTTGATAAAAAAATCAGAATTAAAATATGATTTTAATATATCATGATTTAAAATTTCTTCTATATTAAATTTTATATTAAATTCACAATTACTTTTATTGCTATTTATTATGTTTTTAATTTTTTCATTAGTATTTTCTTTTTTGATTTGATTAATAAACATTAAATATAATCAAAGAAGCATTCCAATTACTCAAAACAAACTTATTAATTCTTGTCAAATTAAAAATAAGGTTATTCATAATAATATTATTAAAAATGGAATAATTTTTTTCATTTTTGAGTTTTTTTTGATAAACTATTAAAATACTTAAATATTTCTTCCACAAATGCAAGAATTGATTTTAGTTATCAATGGAAGTGCTTATTTTTTGACTAAGTACATTTTATAACTTTTTTTATTTAAAAAATATTAATTAAAGATTGAATTTTTTGCCTATAAAATTATATAATTATCTTAGTTTATTTATTTTTTTACTATTTCAAAAAATATGGCAGATTGGAAAGATTTAGCGGATTTTATGTTTTCAGAAATTAAGGAAACAATAAGTGATTTAGAAAAAAAATATCCAAAAAGAGATAATGAATTTTGTAGTAGATTTGCACCAAGTCCTACAGGATTTTTACATATATGATGAGTGTTTGCAGCATTTGCAGCATGGAGATTTGTACAGCAAAATGATGGAACCTTTATATTGAGAATAGAAGATACTGATCAGAAGAGAAAAGTTGATTGAGCTTTAGAATCACTTTTGGAGTCAATGAGAACATTTTGAATTTCTATTAATGAAGGATTGAAATTAGTTCAGGGGTCAGAATTCAGAGTTCAGAGTGATGGTGAATATGGGCCATATGTTCAATCTGAGAGAAAATATTTATATCATGTTTTTGTCAAAGAATTAGTAGCTAAATGATTAGCTTATCCATGTTGGATGTCAAATGAAGAAATTGATAAAATTAGAGAACAACAACAAAAAGCTAAAATAATGCCATGAATTTATGGAAATTATTCTATTTATAGAAATAAATCTGTAGATGAATTAATTCAAAAAATGAAAGAGGATTCTAATTATATAATTAGGTTTAGATCTCATGCAGATACTCAAAAGAAAATAGTTTTTGAAGATGTTTTGAGGTGAAAGGTGAATATGTGAGATAATTATAATGATGTTGTTTTAATTAAATCAGATGGTTTGCCGACCTATCATTTAGCTCATATTGTGGACGATTATTTGATGAGAGTTAGTCATATCATTAGAGCAGAGGAATGGCTTACTTCTGTGCCACTTCATTTACAATTATTTGGTGCTTTTGATTTACCTGCGCCAAAATATTGTCATCTTTCACAGCTTTTAAAAAATGATGAAGAAACTTGAAAAAAGAGAAAACTTTCAAAGAGAAAAGATCCTGAAGCTGATGTAAAATATTTTTTTGAAAATGGTTATGCTATACAATGAATATTAGATTATCTTTATACGATTATGGATTCTGGTTTTGAAGAATGGCAAAAATCTAATCCTGACAAAACTTTGTTAGATCGTGATTTTGTATTGGAAAATATGAATAAATCAGGAGCATTATTTGATTTAACAAAGATGGAAAGTGTAAATAATGAATATTTGTCTAGGATTTCTACAGAACAATTGTTTCAAGAAAGTTTGGAACGAGCAGAAGATTATAATACAGGATTGGCAGAATTGATGAAAAAGGATATAGACTATACAAAAGCGGCTTTAAATATAGAACGTCATACAGAAAAAGATCCAAAAAGATTTTATACTTTCAAAGATGTAGATTCTCAGTTGAGATTTTTCTTTGATAGTGAATATTTAAAACTAATTGAAAATGTAAAATTGAAAATGGAGAATTGAGATGAAGGGTTTAAGAAATTGGCAGAATTGGATATGGATCTTGTGTCAAAATTTATAGATGAGTATGTTTGAGTGTTAGATTTTGATATGACAGTAGAGGAGTGGTTTTCTCAATTGAAAGAGATTGGTAAAAAATATGGTTTTGCAGCCAATAACAAAGAATTTAAAGAATGATGATATATTGGAAAAGTATGAGAATTGGCAATGGTATTAAGAGTTGGACTTTGTGCTTCTATGAGAACTCCAGACTTGTTTTCTGTAATGAAGGTGATGGGGAAAGAAAGAGTAGAAAGAAGATTAAAAGAATTTGTGAAATAAATGTCATCTCGAGTTTTATTGGGCAGAATTGCCGAAGTTCTGTCTTGCGAGAGATTTATTTATATATATTAAGAGATTTCTCACCGATCTCTCGAGTCCCGCAGTTCTGACGGGAGAACTGTCCTCGGACCTTGAGAATCAAGATCCGGGACGCAAGTTATGACAGTCGAAATGACAGTTTTTTTAATTTAATTAAAAAAAGCTATTGGAATACCAATAGCTCTTCTGGAGAGCTTCGGTTTGGTTTTAAATAACCAATTTAAATAAGCTATTTTTACAGTTTATTTAGATTGATAATTTAAGAATCCGAAGCTCTCCGTTTGGGTTCTATCCGACCTTGTTTGGTAACTGATCTGGATAGTTTTTAAGAGGAATACCTCTAACACTATAACCCATTAGAAGGTTTGTCGATCTGAAAACAGATCGTGTGTAGTAGAGCCTTGCTATAAGTTATTGTGTTA
>DATFJH010000086.1:0-11687 GCA_035269265.1 Candidatus Absconditabacterales bacterium | reverse complement strand
AATGCAGATCTTAGGACTCAATTAAAACCTTATGGTTTGTTGAAAAGAGATCCAAGAATTAAAGAAAGAAAAAAACCAGGTTTGAAAAAGGCGAGAAAAGGTCCTACTCGATCAAAAAGATAAAAATCTTACTTATATATATAAAATCTTTATGCGAAAGCATGGAGATTTTTTTTTGATAAAAAATATTGTTGTCATTTCGAGTGATATAGCTTGCGAGAAATCTATTTAACAAATTGTTGTTTAGATTTCTCGCAAAAATTACACTCGAGATGACATGTTTTTCTATGTTTGAGATTTGATTTTATTAGAAAAAACTATAAACTATATTATATTATTTTATTTTTATAAAAATAAAAAATGAAAAAAGACATAGTTTTGTTTGGAATACAATGATCAGGTAAATGAACTCAAGCTGATTTGTTGTTGAAGAAATTGCCAGAATATAGATATTTTGAACCAGGTAATATTTTGAGAGCTTTAAAGTCTAATGATAACATACTTTGAGAGCATATTAGAGATAGTATAAATGAATGAAAAATGGTAGATGATGCTGTAGTTTTTGGTGTGTTTGATATTTATGGACACTTAATTAATCCTTGAGAATATATGCTTGTAGATGGTTTTCTTAGAACAGAGAATCAGTTGCATTATTTTTTGACTCAAATGTATATATATAAAAGAGATTTTGTTGGGATATATTTTGATTTTCCTAAAGAGAGGGCTATTGAAAGGCTTTTGGCTAGAGCTAAAAAGGAATGACGTGAAGACGATAATATAAAATCCATAGAAACAAGACTTAGTCTTTATGAAAAAGAAACTATGCCAGTGATAGAATTTTTGAAGAAAAAAGGAAAGCTGATAGTTGTGGATGCAAAATGAACGATAGAAGAAGTTTTTGAAGACATGATGAGTAAGCTAAAAGAAAAATGATTGTTGTAAAATTGGAAAAAACATAACGAATAGAACTAGGTTTTCTTGCTATAAAAATCTATTAAAAGAAAAAAAGCCCGAATAAAATAAACGGGCTTTTTGAGATTTTTTATTTGATCTTTGTGGACTGCTCAATATGAGCTTTTATATCCACAACAATCTTTTTGTTTAGTTCTCCCAATTCAGCTTTTGTTACACCTTTGTTACCTCCAGAAACGAATTTGTCTAAAATTGTTTCTAGGTAATTGATGTATTCAAAGTTGAATTTGGAATCTAGATTAATTGTTACACTACCAACACCGTATTCGGAGATGATGTTGTGTGTCTCAATCAGATATACATATAGCTTTTTGTTATCTTCTTTAGAAGATAAATACTCTGTTGCCATTTCTTCCATAAACTTTTCATCCTGTATTTTAGGATGTAAGGTTTTTGTTTTTAGAAATGGTATGTATTTATTAATTTCTTCATCAGACAACCACGAACATGTATATCTTTCTACCCCCGCACAGAGTGTTTTTACATAATACTTTCTCAAAATTTCTTTTGTGATTGATTTGAGATATGTACTATCCAATTCTGCGGTGTTGTTTTCAAGCAAATATTGTCTGTACATGCTTAGGTATTCTGTTATTAAAGACTCTATTTCATCATCTTTAACAGATACCTTGTACTCCCTTTTTTTCATTTTTTCAGAGTTCTCTTTAGCTTGTTCTTGGTAACTAGAGAGAGTCTCTTTCAGATAAGATTCGACTTGTTTTTGTACCTCCTGATATTTTGTTGTTAGCAAATCTTTAGGAGATTTAGAACTTAGTTCTGCTTCGATATCTTTTTCTGAAATCCTTTTACATTCCTTAATAGCCTCATCAAGGCTATTTGTTTGGAATAATCCTTTTTGGAATAATCCTTGAGCTTCAACATTTGTTGAGAACACAAGGAGTGAAGCCACGATAAAAACTATTAAATTTTTCATAATATTAATTTTTTGTTTATATTTTTATTTTCTTTTTAAATTATAATACTTTTTGTAACTAAGTCAAGTGTATTTTAAAAATACTTGTAATAATAAAAAATGGACCTTGTGGTCCACTTTTATTTGTTTTGGCATATAGGAATTTCTAAAGAACTAAATTCCTATATGCTATCGCAATACTGCGGGGTAAACATATAAAACGACGACACCCCGAATGGTCGGGGTGCATGTCTTATTTTGTTTTTATTTTATAATTCTTCATCTTCTTCTGATTTGCTCATTCTAGCTCTTACTGCAAAAACAACTATTACTATAACGAACAATCATACAACTATTCATAATATTATAAATATGATTTTTAATCATGATCTTACTCCTTTTTCTGCAGTTATTCCTTCGTCTTCTACTATTTTTGTTTCTTCTGAACTACATCTTTCACTAGGTATTTCATAATATTCACTTATTTGACAAAATTTTGGCATTATTACCATATCCATATCATCTTTAGTTATTTCGTCTGGTTTTTGGTTTTGGATATCATTTGTGATTTTTTGTGATATCATGGTTAAAATTTTGTTTAATATTGATTTTCTTTGATCATTTTCTGACAATCATTGTTCTTTATCTCATTTTGCATTTTCAAATTCTATAAATAATTTTTCTATATCTACTCTTAAATTTGTAGGCAAGATTCATAGTATTTCAGCTTTTGCTGTATCATAATCTGTTCATCAATTTGCAGATATAGTAGTTTCATCTCATAGTTCGTTTATTATTCGTTGTAAGTCTTCTTTTTGTTGGTCAGTAATGTTTATTTCTTCGGTTGTTGTTAAGTAGTTTTGTATTGCTACCACATTTGATTGAATTTCTATTGGATCTAAAATTCATTTTTGAAGATTTAAAAGTAATCACTTTAATGATTCTTCTTTTATATTCATTATTAATTCACTTGTTTTGTTGTATATTGCACTTGTTTTTTCATCTAATTCTATTGAAAAATCTAGGAATGATATTTTTAGTTTTTTAGAAATTATTTTTCATCATTTTTGATAATATATTTTTCCTTCATTGTTTTTTAGTTTTGGATCAAATTTTGTGAAAAACAATTGATTACAATAAAAATCTTTTTCTGTATCATCACTTATATCTAAATCTACATAACATTCTTTATCATTTTCTGGGTTTTCATATAATATATAAAACAATATGCTGTTGTCTAAATTTTTACCTACCATAATTTCAATGCTATCGTCTTCGTTTGTTTGTGATTTGGGTATAGACAATAGTTTAAAATCTCAAGTATAATTTACATATTCTCCTGTAGATATTTCTATACCAGTTAATGTAAGAGCTCGTTTTTTTGTAGCTTGATTTGCATATTTATCAGATATATCCATTGATACAAAGTATTTTCAATATTCTGGGTAATCAAAAGAATAGTGTTGTTTCTCAGTTCAACTAATGAAATATCATTCATTTTCTCTTCTGCAATCTACGTAACTTAAACATACTGAGCTTTTTTCTATTTCTCCTATGCTTATGTCTCTAAATATTGTAAATGTACCTGCATTATCAAACATTATTCTTGGTTTAAGTCATTTTTTTACTATTATATTTCATCATTTTCATATTCACTTATATCATCTATATAGTACTGCAGCTCTGGGTGTATAACCCACATCACTAGGGTTTTTGTATACGTGAGACACACGATCTTTTTTTGTTGTTAAATCTCGTTCTCAATCTCAGTCAAAATCATACATTATTGTTCTTTCTTGTACAAAATCTTCTTTGTCAGATATCACTTTTGATATAACATCAAATATTATTTCATCTCATACTTCTACTGTAGTTTTGTTGGATTTTAATGTTACAAGTGGTATATCTGGTCTTTTTGTATCAGGAGGAAAAAAGACAATAGGTCCATTTCAAATTACATCTTCACTTGGACTTTTACCATCATCATTGTCATACATAGTTACTCAAAACATAAATTCTCATGGTATTTTTGGTAATGAAAAATATGCATATTCTATGTCTCCTGGTGTAATTTTTGTTTCTAAAAGTCTTGTTGGATCATCTTTGTAATAGTAATATCGTTTGAAATAAGATATAAATCCATCATCATCTTTTGGATTCATTGCTTGTACTTTTACTATCAATGGATCAAATTCTGTATTAAAAATGTCTTTTACATAATTTTCATTGAATCATACACCCATTTCATTCCCATATTGTGGGAAAAATAATACAATATTATCTATTGTTGGCAAAGAATTGTATACTTTAAATCGTATTCTTGTTTTGTCGTTTATTCACATTGAAGTGTCTTCTGCAGTGAAATCTACAAATTGACATCAAAGTTCATTAAAGCTATATTTAAATTGATTGTTTTTAAAAATTTCGCTATTTCTTGGTTGAAAGTAAAAATTAAGATCAGAGTTTTCTCATTTAATATTTACTGATTCACTTGGGTCTATTGTGAGATTTTCATATCTTTCTATTTTGTATGCTGGATGTTTTATTTCTTCTCAATTAATTATTTCAATGCATTCTTCATTTTGTCTTATTATTTGTTGTTGGTCATTTGTTACTTTGTATGCTGCAATAGGAGAGTTTTTGTCTCAAATAAATACTGTTTCTATGATTTCATTTTCCATTCAATTAGAACCGCTTACTTTAAGTTTTATTTTGTAGACTCATACTTTTTTGTATACGTGTGTTACTTTGTTTGTTTGTGTACTTATTTCTTCTCAGTCACCAAAATCTCGAGAATAATTTATTATATCTTGATTGCTTTTTACTACAAAATTTACTGTATTTCATCGAGTAGTAGCTTTGGGTGCAACAAAAATTTCTGGCCTTAATGTAGATTCTACTTCTACATTTTTTTCTATTTCACTTATTTTTCAAAATTTATCTTTTACTGTCAATTTTATTTTTTGTGTTCATACATCATCAAAACTTACTTCTATTTTTTTGTTTTTTTCTTGAGTTGTTTCTATGTTTGTAAAGTTTGGGTTTGAAAAAGATCGTTCATAACTTAGCTCATCAAAACTATTTTCAACGTCTATATCTGAAGATAAACTTGCATCAAATATAAATTTAGAAGGATATTTTCGATCTTGAGATGCTTTTTTACTAAATTGGGCTATAGGATCTGAAGATTCTACATATACTTGGCTTGTGTCTATGTTTGATTGACCAAGTTCGTCTTCTACAGTAAGTTTTACTGTATAAGATCAAGGTTTTCTAAACTGTTGTTTTATAGATTTTCATTGAAATGTTTCTTGTTTGTCTCAGTTGTTGTCGAAAATTTCTCGTGTAAAAAGTCTTAAACTAGATACCACTGAATATGAAGGACTAGAGTCAAACGAAAATGTGTTGCTTGTGTCTCATTGTTCAGGTGTTTGTTTTATTATTGCTACAGGATCTGATATTAAAATATAATATTCTTCTGATATTTCATTTGATTCGTTATCATATGTAGTTAATTTTGCTTTATATTCTCATTCTTTTGGTAGAATTACTTTTATTATTCCGGGTTTTCAAATACCTTCTTTTGTAAATTCAAATCATTCATTGGAATTTATTTCTCGTGTATGTGACAATATTTGTCTTCCTCATATTGGTATAGTAGCAGATCAGTCAAAAACAATTCATTTTTCTCATTCTTGAGTACCAAACTTTGTTTTTTCAAATGATTTGAGTTTTTTACTATTTGCATACATGCTAATTACTGATGCTTTTGGTGTTACATCAATAGATACTGTTTTTTCTCAATCAAAAATACCTTCGTTAATATTGTTAGAACTTCTAACTGTTAGGTGTACTAGATAATTACCAGCTTCTTGAAAAGTATGATTTATCACAGGTCAAACTCATATGGTTTGGTCTATTCAATTTGTATCTCTATAATATCGAAAATAATTTTCTGATGGAATTGTTTCGTTTGATGGATCTATACTAGCTCTTGCATCAAATGTTACATTTAGTGGAGCTGGTCATTTTTTTGGGTTTGATGTAGCTTTGGCTTTTACAGTAAAATCAGAGTTTATTTTGTTTAATATTTGTGTGAATGGTTTGTAACAGTTGTCCATAAAAGATGCAAAAGTATTATAATTGTATACATTTCCTAAGCTATTTGTTAGGCTTAAACATTGTTGATAAATTACTTGAAAATCATAATCTTGAGGGAATCTGTTGAATATATTTGAAAAACTTTGATTTAATGTTGAAAAGGTAGAGGTGGGTGTTTGTTCTCATATTTTGTTGTTAGCCTCTATTTGTACAAAAATTTGAGAAATTTGTTCTCGATCATCTACAATGTCATGATTTGCTATGTATTGGTTTGGTATTGCTGCAAAAGTAACTCCAAGACCTATCAATGACAATGATGTTAATAAATTTTTTATGATTTTTTTTGTTTTTTTCATTTTTTTGACTTTAAAATAGTCTAAAATAACTACATCTATTATAAACAAGCTTATATTTTTTGCAAATTTTTATGATGTTTTTGGCATTGAAATTTGACTTTTTTTGGTTAACATTTTTTTGTTTTATTTTTTTATCTATTTTTGATGAAAAAAACAAAGAAATACGATATTAAAAAACTTTTTTTATGAGTTTGAATATTGGTTATTGTATTGGTTATATTATGAGTTTTATTTAGTAAAGAAGAAAAAACTATGTGTGAAATGACAGTGGAAGAGTATTTACAAGCTGCTGATTTTGAGTGAGATTGACAAGAGGTTCAAAAGGGTAATGATGTAGTTGTTCATTACATATGAAGACTGAAAGATGGTACCGTTTTTGATACAAGTGTAGAAGAGGTTGCTAAAGCTTGTGACAAGCACAATCCAGAAAGAGATTATACTCAATGACTTCCTTTTAAGGTTTGAGCATGACAGATGATTGCTGGATTTGATAGATGAGTTGAGTGAATGAAGGTTGGTCAAACGAAAACAATAGAGATATTGGCTGAAGATGCTTATGGTGAGCACAACAAAGAATTGATTATGGTTGTAGAAAAAGAAAAATTGGATTTGCCTGGTCAATACAAACAATGAGATGTTTTGTATGCACCAAATGGTCAATCTGTTAAGGTTTTAAAAGTTACAGAAAAAGAAGTTCATTTGGATGCTAATCATGAATTAGCTGGTAAAGATTTGATATTTGATATTACAGTAAAAGAGATTAAATAACAATATTTTGAGATATGAAAAAAGAGCGACTGGGTTCGTTCTTTTTTTTGTTTTTAAACGCTACCGCTATGGTGTTACTTTTGTCACATTGAGTTACAAAAGTAACTCCCGCTATTTAGATGGGACTACTTTTAGTCGCAAAAATGACCTAGTTTGATATTGTAGTCATATTTTGGTTTTGAAATATTACATATAAATACGGAAAATTTTACATCCACGCAATAATGCGTGGTAAAAAGCTCAATTTTTAAGTAAATTTTGTGATGTTTGTTTATTAATTTCAATGAATCTGACAATACAATATCAAACATTATTTTTTTTATAAAAAAATAACTGGCGAGTCGTTAGACAGCCAGTTATTTACCTACGTTTTTAGTTTAAATAAATTGATTGTGGTTTTTTTAAACTAAATTGCTGATTTCTCAGCTAACACTTCTTTTGGAAGTGTAAACCAAATTATTTAAGCACCAAGTTGCTTGGTGTATTGGTTTCTAATTCTTGCCATAATTTATCAAAATCTGTTTCTTCTGATAAAATTTCTTTGTTTTCTATATACCTTATTCGATTTATTATTACTTGTAGATTTTCTGTATATTTGCTAGGTATATGATATTTTGTTGATAATTCATTTTTGATATTTTCTATATTTGTGATTATATCTTTTGAATTATTTTTTGTGTCAAACAAATTGTATATTTTGTTTATTCTGTTGTTTAAGTTTGATTTTTCATATTCATATTGTTCGTTTTTTCATAATATATGTGATTTAAACATTTCTTTTATGTCTCACATAACAAAATTGTTGTTTAGTATAGAGTGTATTTCTTTGGATTGTTGTTCTGTTGGTATTTGTTTGTTGTCTACTATACCAAGGTTTTCTGCTATTTCTGTATTACTTATTTTTGTATCTTTTGTGTCTATATCATCAATAAATGTTTGAACTATGTCTTCATCTTTGTCTTTTGTGTCGTTTGTGATTGCAAAAGTTTGACTTAAGTTGTTTTGTGTAATAGCGTTTTCAAAATCTTTTACATTTTCTATTATTTTAACCTCATCATCATTGATTGAAAGTAACTGTTTAGATTTTATTTCTGTAAAATCGTTGTCTTTTGTTACTGTGATGTTTTGTCATTGGTTGTTTATTTGATATTCATCATTGTCTTTTGTAATCAAAAAATTTGCTTTTTCTTTGCTAGATACTTTGATGTCATCTATTACTATATCTATTGAACTTTGTTGGTTATTTATTGACTCCATTTGTATAAAGTCTCACTGTGATATCAACAATTGATAGTTGTTTTCTTTTTTTGATAATTCAAATTTGGCTGGTCAAACTATTTTTGCTTCTGTTTTTTCGTCTATATTGAATATTATTTCAGATCATTTTTTTAGTATTACATGGTCTCAATTTGATATGTTGCTAGTTTTGTAATATTTTCAATCGTGTTTAATATAAAAGTCTCAATTGAAGTCTACTACATTGGCTATATAATCAGCACTTACTTCGTTTATTCAGTTTTGTACTACAAATCATTCATATGAAAAATTTCCATTGAAAAAATAAACTCAATAGATTCATACAAACAATATTATCATAGCAAATCAATAAGCGAAAGATCTTATGCTGACAAAACGTTTTGTGCGAGCAAAAGATTTTTTATCTTTTTGAGAAATAATTTTTTCATAAAGAAAAAATTTTTCGTTTTGGTTGAGCGTGTTATTTTGTTGTTCTTTAAAGTAATTTTTTAATTTCATTGTAACAAAAAGTTTAAATACCACTGTATTGTTATACGAATGAGATGTCGATTTGTGACAAAAAAGTCTAAAAAGTGTTACAGCGTTTCAGCGAATCAACGATTAAACTTTGTAACGATGTCTCGTTTTTATAATTTAATTTTTCATTTGCTTTGATTGAAAATTTCTTTTTTAAATTCTTCTAGGTATCATTTGTTGATTTTTAATGTTATTTCTGCCTTTTCTCCGTGGTTTTCTTGGTCAATTTTTGCTTCATATTTGTTTATTAAATTCATTATATTGGATAAAATATTGTAATCAAAAGATATTTTTATTGTTTCTGTGATTTCTATATTTTTTATTCCTTGCCTACCGGCAGGCAGGTTTGAATTTAAAATGGTTTGTTTTGCGCACTCACTATATGCTTGTATGAGTCATCATACTCCAAGTAGTGTTCATCAAAAATATCTAGTTATTACAATCAATATATTGTGTAGATTATGTCATTGTATTTGTGCTAAAATTGGTTTTCATGCTGTATTTGTTGGTTCTCAGTCATCGTTTTGTTTGAAGTAATCTGCTGTAATTTCTAATTGTCAAAATAAATCAAAATTTATATTGGTTCAATAAGTGTATGCATAACAGTTATGATTTGCTCATTTGTGTTTTTCTGAAACTTCTTTTATATGTTTTTCGGCTTCTTCTTTATTTTTTATATGAAAAATATTTCCAATAAATCTAGATCATTTGATTTTTGGGATTTCGTGTTCATTATGTTGTAATATTGTTTTATAGAAATATTTTTTCATAAATTGTCATTGCGAGAAACGAAGCAACCTATTTTTTATGTCAATTGATTGCTCCGTAAAATCACAATGACATATGTTGTTTTAAAAGAAAAGTCCCCTCTAGATCCTTCGCTAACTTGCAATTTTAGCCGGGCAAGTTATTTGAGGATGACATTGAGGGGACTTAAATTATTTTTTGGTTTATTTATTTTTTTCATCTTTGATTTTTTTTGCTGCATCAATAACTTCATCTATTGTTCATTTGTAGTTGAATGCGCTTTCTGGTATATCGTCAAGTTCTCAGTTTATTATTTTTTCAAATCATTCTATGGTTTTTTCCAATGTTACATATTTTCATGGCATACCAGTAAATTGTTCTGCTACACTAAATGGTTGTCCAAAAAATCTTTCTACTTTTCTAGCTCTATATACTATTTGTTTGTCTTCTGCGGAAAGCTCATCCATTCATAAAATAGCTATAATATCCATAAGTTCTTTGTATCTTTGTAGGATGGTAAGAGTACCTTGAGCAACATCGTAATGTTTTTTTCATACTACTTCTGGTGATAATATTGTTGAGTTACTATCCAGTGGGTCTACTGCTGGATATATTCATTTGGCAGCAATTGCTCTATTTAGTACAATAGTACTATCTAAGTGAGCAAATGTAGTGGCTGGAGCAGGATCTGTAAGGTCGTCCGCTGGAACATACACCGCTTGTATAGAAGTAATAGAACCATTATTTGTAGATGTGATTCTTTCTTGTAAGGTACCCATTTCGCTTGCTAGTGTAGGTTGGTATCATACTGCAGCAGGGATTCTTCACATCAATGCAGATACTTCAGCACCAGCTTGTGTAAATCTAAATATATTGTCTATAAATAATAATACGTCTCTTTTTTCTTCGTCTCTAAAATATTCAGCCATAGTAAGACCTGTAAGAGCTACTCTAGATCTTGGTCATGGCATTTCGTTCATTTGTCCAAACACCATAGCTGTTTTGTCTATTACTCCAGATTCTTCCATTTCGTGGTATAGGTCATTTCATTCTCTAGTTCTTTCTCAAACTCCACAAAACACAGACAATCATGAGTGAGCTTTGGCTACATTGGCAATAAGTTCTTGCATAGTAACAGTTTTACCTACTCATGCTCCACCAAACAATCATACTTTACCTCATTTTAATATTGGTGCAATAAGATCAATTACTTTGATTCATGTCTCCAATATTTCTGCTTCGTTTGTTAGTTCTTCAAATTTTGGTGCATCTCTATGTATTGGTCGAACAGCTTTACCTTTGATTTCTGGTTTGTTATCTATGGGTTTTCAGAGTACATTTGTGATTCTTCCCAATACTTCTGGTCATACAGGCACAGAAATTGGTGCTTTGGTATTTGTTACATCATCTCACCTTTTTAGTCCATCTGTAGTATCCATAGCAATTCATTTTACTACACCGTCTTCTAATTGTTGTAAAACTTCTATAGTTACTTTTTTTCATTCACTGTTTTTTGATTTTGTTTCCAAAGCGTCATAAATGTTTGGTAGTTCTCACTCAAAAGCTATGTCTATAACAACTCATCTAATTGAAGTAATTTTTCCAGTACTCATTTTCTTTTGTAATTTTAAATTAAAAAATTTTTTCAAATACAAACCCCCTACTCGCAAGCGAGCCTCTTCCCCCTGATAGGGGGACTACATGGGAAGAGAAATTATTTATTTATTATTTGTGGTTTTTTTCTAAATTCTAATCGTTTTGCTTTTAATAAGCTTCTATATTGTATAGTGTATTGTATTACACTAAATAGTGTAGTAGTAGTAATATACAAACCTATAGCTGCGTGTGTACTATATACAAATGATCACATAATAAATACCATAAATACAGTCATCATTCACATCATTTTACCCATATCAGGAGTTTTTTGTCATGGAATTGATGGTGTTTTTGGTTTGACTAGATTTGTAAGTTTCATTTGTAAAAATGTAAATCCAGCTGCCATTATAGTAAGTATTATATTTTTGGTAGCCAATAAATCCATTCACAAAAACATA
>DATFJH010000085.1:0-3089 GCA_035269265.1 Candidatus Absconditabacterales bacterium | reverse complement strand
AGGAAATAAAATCAGCATCAATAAAGCTATGGACATCATCGGATATAATATAATTGGTAAAAAGTTTGAGTATGAAGAAGGAAGAAATGAAAGGTTTGAAAAATCTATAGTTACTAAAGTTACAAACCTTAAAGAATTAGTTGGAAATGCTTTCCCTAGAAGTGTAGCTATATTAATAGAAAAAATTTTTAAGATTGACTATATAAAAACAGTTAGAATAGTAAAGGATGAAAAGACTATTGGTAATTTCACATTAATTTATTCTAAGGAAGAAAATAAAAATGATGATGAAATGTTGAAGCTCTTTTCATCTCAGGTAGGATTATTTATTTCTAAAAAAGAAAACGATAAAAAAATTAAAGACACTAAAGAGAGATTAGAAAATATTTTAGAAGCTAATAATATAGGGACATGGGAACATAATTTTGAAACAGGTAAAGAAGTTATTAATAATAAGTGGGCTGAAATGTTAGGATATTCATTAGAAAAAATATCATCTCACAGCAATAAGATATGGAAAAAATCAATACACCCAGATGATAAGGAAAAAGTAGAGAAAGAATTTGAAAAATTAAAAAATAAAGAAATAGAATATTATGAACTTGATGTTAGAATGAAACATAGAAGTGGTAAGTATATATGGATAAATGATAGAGCAAAGATTACGAAATGGACTAAAAAAGGAAAACCTCTTTTGGCTAGTGGAACGCATACAGATATAACCCATAAGAAAAATATTGAAATAGAACTTTTAAATAATCGAAATAAACTAAGAAATATTTTAGAGACAACACAAGATGGATTTTGGGTTGTTGATGAAAACCAAAGGTTCATTGACGTAAATGATGCATATTGTAAAATGTCAGGATATAGAAGAGAAGAATTTTTAAATCTAAAAATACCTGATTTAGAGTTTTATGAAAATGAAAAAGAAGCCGCTAAGAGGATAAAAAAGATATTGAAAATTGGACATGATCTATTTGAAACTAAGCATATAAAAAAGAATGGAGAAGTTTTTGATGTTGAAGCATCAGCTTCATGTTTGAGTAAGAAACCAGTTGAAATTATATCTTTCTGCAGGGATATAACAGAAAAGAAAAAGATGAATTTAAAGACAATTGAAATGAAAGAAAGATTAGAAAATCTAGCAAATCAAGCCCCTGGAGTTTTATATAAATACCAATTATCAAAAGACGGCAGTTCTAAATTTCATTATGCTTCAAATGGAATATATGATATTTATAAAGTAAGTCCAGAAGAAGTTGTTAAAGATGCATCGCTACTCTTTAAAAGAATACATCCTGATGACTATGAACGTGTTGTAGATAGTATCAAAATTTCAGCAGAAAAATTAGAAATTTGGGATGAACAATATAGAGTTATACTTCCTAAAAAGAGAGAAAAATGGGTTCACGGAAAATCTAAGCCAGAAAAATTAGAAGATGGAAGTATTATTTGGTATGGGAATATTAGAGAGATAACTAGAGAAAAAGAATTACAGCTAAAGATAAAAGATCAAAAAGATCGATTAAAAAATGTTATAGAAGGAACTAATGCAGGTACATGGGAACATGATATTAAAGAAGATAAAGAAATTGTCAATGAAAAATGGGCTGAAATACTAGGATATAAATTAAAAGAAATCTCTCCAATAGAAATGAAAAAATTAAAAAGAATGACACATCCAAATGATTTAAAAAAAGTAGAAAGAGAATTTAAAAAATTAATAAATGAAGAAGTTGAATATTATGATATTGAATTTAGAATGAAAAAAAAGAATGGAAAGTGGGTATGGATTAATTCCAAAGGTAAAATTTCAAAGAGATCGGAAGAAGGGAAGCCATTATTAATAAGTGGTACAACTATTAATATAACAGAAAAAAAAGATAAAGAAAGTAAAATAGAATATTTAAGCTTTCACGATCCTCTTACCGGACTTTACAACAGAAGATATATGGAAGACTCTCTTAAGAGATTAGATACACATAGAAATATACCTTTTTCTATTATAGTAACTGACATAAATGGTCTTAAACTAACAAACGATGCCTATGGTCATGAAATGGGTGACAAACTTTTAATAGCTACTGCGGAAATATTAAAAAATTCCTGTAGGAAGGAAGATATAATATGCAGAATAGGTGGAGATGAATTTGTAATACTTTTACCTGATACTGATAAAGAAAGAAGTAAAGAAATAATAAAAAAAATAAAAGAAGAATCAGAAAACTACAAATTAGACTCAGTTATAGTATCAATAGCCCTAGGATTTTCAACGAAAAACAAAAAAGATGAAAACATATTAAAAACATATAAAGACGCTGATAACCAGATGTATAAAGATAAGATTAAAATTGGAAGGCTAATGAGAAGCAAAACTATAGAAACACTTTTAGTAAATATTAATAATAAATATGACAATGAACAGATACATACAGAAAGGACATCCCAATACTGCGAAAGCATAGCAAAAGCAATGAAATTAAATGAAAAAGATATAAGAGATGCAAAAATAGCTGGAGTACTACACGATGTAGGTAAAATTGTAGTTGATCCAAACATATTAAATAAGAAGGAGAAATTAACAGATAAAGAATTTCTAGAAATAAAGAGACATCCTACAATAAGTTATCAATTATTAAAAAACGTAGATGAGTATGCCCACCTAGCAGAAGATGTGTTATACCACCACGAGAGAATAGATGGGACAGGGTACCCCGAAGGATTAAAAGAAGATGAGATACCTTTACTATCAAAAATAATTGCTGTAGCAGATGCTTACGAAGCTATGACTGCAAATAGGCCATATAAGGAAACTAAAACAAAAAAGGAAGCAATAGAAGAATTGAAGAAATACTCTGGAAATCAATTTGATAAAAAAATAGTAGATGTATTTATTAATAACGTTTTATGACATTATAACTGCAAGATTAAATATGAGTTTATCCTATTATGTAATTTAATATGCTTATTTAAAACTAAATCCTTTTTCTTTTTTTCATAAATAATAGAACAATAAAAATTATTAAACCAATTATTAATATAACAGGACCAAATATATATAGCATAAACATAAATCCATAGGTAGG
>DATFJH010000084.1:0-3213 GCA_035269265.1 Candidatus Absconditabacterales bacterium | reverse complement strand
TTAACAATTCACCATTATAAATTGGTATTCACGTATTTGTGTATAATAGATCATACCAATGTTTGATAAGGAAGGCCTTGTAGTTCTGCCATCTCCTTAATTTTTGTCATATCTTCTTCGTTTAGTCTGAAACTATATAATTTTCTTTTTGGTTTTTTTTTGTTTTGAGGAATTATACAAGATCTCATAAGCTCATTTAGCATTTTGATATCTTTTTGATCAAAATCGTATTTTGTCATAAATTCTTGAAAATTTTTATAATCCATTATTTTGATTTTTGTAAATATTTTGTATATACAATGTATGTATAAAATAATTATTATGTATCTATAAAATATATACCAATTTTTTAATAAAAATCAAGCTTTGGTTTTTTTACTTTTTAATTGCTTTTATCTGGGTATTTTTATAAAAAAAAACTGATTTTGTGCTAACCAAAAGATATCATGATATAAAAAAATTTTTGGGTTTTTCCGTTGAAATTATAATATAACACCATATATAGTAGTTGAAGCTCAATAAAAAACACAATATATTGTGTTAACAATATTTTGATAATATGTGGAAAAAGTAGAATTTTGTATCTTATAAAGTAGAAAATTTGTAAAATTTTGGTTAATTTTATGTCAAAAAGTAGATTTACCTATTTTTTTTAACTCAATATTTTATAAAAAAGACTTTTATGTGAGTGTTTTGCTAGTTTAAACCTAGTGTGAATTAAAACAACTGTTTTTAACAATAATTTAACGACTGAAATGGCTATATTTAAAGTAAAGAAAAGAAATTGATCAATAGTGGATTTTGATATTTCAAAAATTGAAAACGCTATAAAATTGGCAATTGAAGCAGTAGGTGGATCTGATTTTTCTAAAATAAGCGATATAGCAAATGCGGCATCAGATTTGGTAGAAAAAAAGAGCTGAAAAAATATTCCAGAAGTAGAAATAATACAAGATTCTGTAGAAGATGTATTGATCAAAAATGGACATGACACAGTAGCAAAAGCATATATCAAATATCGTACAATTAGAAACCAAAGTAGATCATCCAAAAATGTAGTAATAGAGGTAGGGAAAACTATGCAAGAATATTTGGACAATTTGGATTGGAGGATAAATGAAAATGCAAATATATGATATTCTATTGGATGATTGATACTAAAAAATAGTGAAAAAATTACTGCAAACTATCGACTTTCACATATATATCCACAAGAAATAGGAAATGCACATAGAAATGGAGATTATCATATACACGATTTGTGAATGTTTACTCCATATTGTGCTGGTTGGAGTCTTAGAGCTTTGTTGGAAGAATGATTTAATGGGGTTGAATGAAAATTACAATCTGCTCCTCCAAAAAACTTACAATCTGCAGTAAATCAGATGATAAATTTTTTGGGAACATTGCAAAATGAGTGGGCTGGTGCTCAAGCATTTAGTTCGTTTGATACTTACTTAGCACCTTTTGTACACAAAAGACGAAAAGAACAAGAAAGAGAATTAGAAAAGGTTGAAGCAAAATTTGAATCTGATCAAGCTAAAAAAGAATATATAAGAAAAAGGGTTCACAAATATGTAAAACAACAAATGCAAAATTTTATATTTGGTCTAAACGTACCAAGTAGACGATGAACTCAAACACCATTTACAAATATAACATTGGATTGGGTTTGTCCACCAGACCTAAAAGAAAAATCTTTGATGCTTTGAGGTTTGGAAACTGGTCCTTATGAAAAAAAATTTGGAGAATTGGAAGAAGAAATGAAAATGATAAATAAAGTATTGATAGAAGTTTATACAGAATGAGATGATGCTTGATCTGTATTTACCTTCCCTATACCAACATACAATATAGTAGAAAACTTCCCTTGGGATGATCCTATAGTAAACGATATGTTTGAAATGACAGCAAAATATGGAATACCTTATTTCCAAAATTTCATCTGATCTCAGTTTGAAAAAGATACTAACGGAAAAATTACTGACAAGAGAAAAGAATGAGCATATAGTCCTGACGCAGTTAGAAGTATGTGTTGTAGATTGCAATTGGATTTAAAACAGTTGGAGAAAAGATGAGGATGATTGTTTGGTTCTAGTGAAATGACATGAAGTATCTGAGTAGTAACAATAAATGCAGCCAGAATATGATACAACTTCAAATGAGATATGGATGCAATGAAAAATCAAATAAAACATTTGATGAATTTGGCAAAAATGTCTCTTGAATTGAAAAGGAAAGAGATGGCAAAATGGTTGGATGCATGATTATTTCCATACACAAAAAGATATTTAAATACTTTTAGAAATCACTTTTCTACCATTGGTATCAATGGTTTGAATGAATGAATATTAAACTTTACAAATTGAGAAGAGGATATTACTACAAAAAAATGAATGGAATTGGCAAAAGAAATATTGGACTATATGAGAGATGTTTTGGTAGACTACCAAGAAGAAACTGGAAATTTGTATAATTTGGAAGCTACTCCTGCAGAAGGGACTACATATAGATTTGCAAAAGAAGATAAAAAACAATTGAAATGAATAATACAAGCTGGTACTGATGAAGCTCCTTATTATACAAACTCATCTCAGTTGCCTGTATGACACACTGATGATGTATTTGAAGCTATGGACTTACAAGATGATTTGCAATGTAAATACACATGAGGTACAGTATTACATCTGTATATGTGAGAAAGAATGTCTGCAGAAGCTTGTAAAAACTTGGTAAAAAAAGCTATATCAAATTATCAAATGCCTTATATATCTATATCTCCCACATTCTCTATCTGTCCAAAACATGGATACATAGCTGGAGAACATGATTATTGTCCAATGTGTGATCAAGAAATATGATATAGTGGAGAAAAATTTGATTTGGAAACTAGAAAAAAATATACAAGTGATCCTGAAAAATTGGATAAAATTAGAAGAGATGGAAAAACAGATTAAGATAATACTGTCATATTGAGTGAAACGAAATATCTAGCCTTTGTTTATGGATTCTTCGCGTTGCTCAGAATGACGGACAAATGAACACAATAAAAACACCCTTTTATCAAATTAATTATATTATAACCATGAATGAATCAAAAAGAACTAAATGCTTAGTTTACACTAGAGTAATGGGATATTTATCTCCAACTTACAGATATAATGTAGGTAAAAAATCTGAATTTTATAGTAGAAAGTATTTTGACAAACAAAA
>DATFJH010000083.1:0-13477 GCA_035269265.1 Candidatus Absconditabacterales bacterium | reverse complement strand
TCTCATGTCTGAAACATAGAGTACAAATTATTTGCAAAAACTTTTGAAATTCCTGCAGGAATATTGGATGAAATATTTAAATTAAGATTACCATTTATTGAAAAATCTCATGAAAATTCTTGTGTAGCTATATTTGTAATTTCAAACCATTCCTCATCTCAATCGAAATAAACTTCTGTAATAATCAATTCTGGATCACTTGGTGGCAAAATTTCATCGTAAACTTGTCATGGGTTGGCTAAAATTCATGTAGTTGTGTTAAAATTGTGAAAAGAATCTGATTCAATAATATTGTTGGTATCTTTGTATTTGTGAAAAGAAATTCAATTGGCTATACTAGATACTGTGCTAGAATCAAGAACAAAACTATCTAAAACTTGTCATGAATATATGAGTTCAATATTCATATCTTGTGAATCAGATATACTAAATCACATATCAGTCTCAAAAACATATGATGTATCCAAAATTGAATCTACGCTCGTGTCTGTAAATATTTTGGTTTCTAGTGAATTTATTATTAAATTGTTGACTGTTTTGTTGTTAGCACTAGCTCAAGATATTATAATATCGCCTGAAAATAAATTTCATTTGTTATATATTTCTATCCATTCATTAGATCAATCAAAAAAAACCTCTGAAATAATTAATTCAGGGTCTGGATTTCAGGATCTTGTTTCCAATATTTCTCATCAAAAAGACAACTCATCATCTTCTTTTGGTAAAATATTTGTATCTTCCAAAACTTGTCAGGACTGTCAATCGTCTAATGAAACTCAGGTATTTAAAAGCTCGTTTTCTCAGTTGCTGTCTAAAACAAAAACCTCGTCTAAAACTTGTCAACTCTGTCAACCATTGGTTATCACGTCGTCTGAAACTAGCTCTTCTTCTGTGTTCTCTTGTTGATCAATCATTGTTTCTTCTGTATTTTCTTCTGTGTTTTCTTCTCAGATATCATCTAAATCTTGAACTTCACTTTCTTGTGTTGAACTTTCTGTTGTGTCTTCTCAGTCTTCGAAATTTTCTCAATAATTATCTTCTAGTTCTGGTTCAATATTAGAAGAAGCCTCTATATTTAAATCTAAATCTTCTCCAAAAACACCGATAGGAAAAGATGACAACAAAATAAAAAACGATAATAGAATAGACAAAGATTTTTTCATTTTATCAATTGTAAACTATAAAGTTTTAAAAAACTTATAGTTTTTTGTCTACTTTTGTCAAGTTTTTTATTCTAACTCAAATAACTTCAGGATTATATTGATTTTCAACCAAAACCCCGTTCTACAATCTACTCCAACATAGCTTTAACTATAATATCTTTTGCTATACTAATTTGTCAAATAATGTCTTTTTTTGTGTCTTTCTTTTTAAATTTCTTGTACTTTTTGAATATATCTAACATGTTCTTTTTGTAATTTTCATCTTTGGAATCTAACAATATATCGTCATACTTTTTGACATAAAATTTGGCATTATCATATTGATCATGAGTTCGTGGTATTGGTACCATAACAATTTTGAGATCATAAAGTTTTTGTTCTGCAAGTGATGTTGTACCAGCACGGGTCAAAGAAATATCGCAATTTTTTAATAACAATCCCATCTCCTGCTGACTTATAAAGTCAAAAACATGTACATTTTGATATTGATCAAAAAGACTTTTCATATTTTGATTTTCTTTGCCAAGAATTATAAATATTTCATAATTTTTATATGTTTCTCTGTTTTGGTTTATTGAATCTAAAAGTGTATTATACAATCTTTTTGAACCTTGTGATCATCATATAACCAAAAGGTGAGTTTTGTCTGGATCTGTATAATAAAGTTGTTCTGAAACAGTTAAAACTCTTCATTTTATATCCATATCTCTTGCAGAAGGTAAGTTTTTTACACTTTCTGTAGAAAAAATTTCATCTGACAATATTTGTCAAATAGTAGTCGATTTTGGCAACACCTTATCAAATCAAGTGAATACTTTATCTGCATATTTAGATGCTATTTTGTTGACTAATCATGAACGTACATCCGACTCGTGTACAATTATTTTTCTTCTAAGTAATCTTCCTGCTAAAACAATTGGCAAAGCGACATATCATCATTTGCAAAAGATTACATCTATACTATATCTTTTTATATAATATATTGATTGCACAATTCAGTATCAAAATTTGAATGCATCACGTATATTTTTTAATCTAGACTTTAATCGAGTTTCCCTACGATATTTTCAAGAAACAATAGCTTGAAAATGAATATCTTTGTATTTTTCTTTTAATTGTAAAAAAACTTCCTCCTCTAAAGATCTTTTTTCTCAAAATCGGACAATATCATTTATTTTAGAATAATATTCTGTGTTTTTGTATATATGTTCTATCAAACTTTTTATAGGAAAAACATGTCATCCTGTTCATCATCATGCCATAGCAATATTGATAGTTTTCATATAGATACTTAGTAAATAAATCTATTTTGATAATATGAAATGTGTCTAGTCTTTCAAGTTGAAATAAGATAGGAAAATCTGAAATTTTGTATACAGAGATATGGAAAGTTTGAGATTGCATTTGTCAGGAGTCCAGGATTGCTAACAGTTCATTAACGATCAAAAACACAGAGAGTCGACCGCTGAGTGAAACGGAAGGGAGAATCCTTCGTTTTCGCACAACAATATTTCAAACTTTACGATGACTGCAATCTGCAAACTAGGGTTTTTTTGCGACTAAAAGGAGTCCAGCACAGCGGGAGTTACTCCACAAAAAAAACTCAATGAGGCAAAAGTAACACCCTAGTGGTAACGTTTTTAAAAAAAATTACTTATCTAATATTTAATAAACATAATTAATTAAAAATAGAGAAGATTGCAAAAAAACAACAAATCTTTATATTAAGGTTAGTTTTATAACTATCATACAAAAAATGAAAATAGTTATGACATTTTGAGCTTTTGATATTGTACATCCATGACATAAACATTATTTGTCTGAAGCAAAAAAATATTGAGACAAGCTAATCACAATAGTAGCTAGAAATGAAACTATAGAAAAAATAAAATGAAAAAAACCAATAAATGATGAAAAAAAAAGAATTTTAGATGTAAAAAATCTAAATTTGTCTGATATTGTCGAATTATGACATCAAAAAGATTTTTTATACGCAGTAAAAAAGTACAAACCAGATGTTATTGCTATATGATATGATCAAACAAGTTTTATTCACCAACTTAGTGAATTCTTACACAAAAAAAAACTAAAAACCTCGGTTGTAACTATAGACTCTTATAAAGAGAATATATATAAATCAAGTAAATTCAAAACTTAAAACCTATTAAAAATATCTTCATTTTTTTTATTTTTTTCCTTTATTATATTCTTTGACTCAATTTTCTTTATTATTGATTTTTGTTCTTTTATTTTAGAATCATCAAAAATCTCTTTTGCGATATAATAATCATAGTCAATTTGTTTGTTCATCCAATATTTTTCAGGAGATCATAAAACATTAGACAATATCAGATCTCGCTGTATTGTTATATTTCTTTTTCATTTAATCAGCTCATTTACCTCACTAACTTTTTTTCACGCTAATAGTGAAAATTGTTTTTGAGTCCAATTTCTGTCTCTGATTTCTTGAATTAAATATTCTCATGGATGTTTATATTTTTTCATTTTAATATTTTTCATAAATTCTATGAACTAGTGAAATTATAAGAAAAACATACCAAAATGTCAAATTTTTCAATAGATTTTATTCAAATTATACTATTCTATGAATTAGTGAAAAAAAGAAAAACAAAAACTCACCAAAAAATCAGCAAAACGAGTATATAAAATTTTTCACTATTTCTACGAAATAGTGAAAAAATTATATAAAATAGTGAATATCACTAAAACAACAAGTTTTAACTGGTTCTTTATAAGAGAGAAATCTTTTTACTAAAAAAATAAAAGAATAATAAAAAAGACCGGTCAAAAATTAGAATGTTTTTTCAAAAAAATTATAATAAATCTGACATATATGGTTCATTCTAAAATTAACACACAAAATTTATTTTAACCATTTTTAATTACTATTTAATGAGACCGGTCTATAAGATAGGCTATTAAAAAAGGCCTTATTTTAAAATAAAAATTATAAAAAATATTTACATTTTATAAAAAAAATACTTAATATTTTCGTGATAATCATAAAGAAAATAACTGTAATTTTTCTGAGCTCTTTTTTTTGATATAAATTTGTTCTCAAACTATTGGATATCAAATACTTGAAAGATGTGTACGAATTTGATGTCTAATTCACTTAGAAATATTTACCAACAATACTGTTGTGTTTTTTGTTTCATCATAATATAATTTTTCTATAAAAGTATCTACATAAATTAATTTTCACTTAGTTTTGTTAGTTTGTTTGGTGTCTTTTACAGCAACCATGCGATCACTAGAAAATTTATGATGTCATATAGGGTTAGAAATTTTTTGACTCTCTGGTGTACATTTTCAATAGACCTCTGCAACATAATGTTTTTGTATTTCTCATTTTTTTTGTGCATCTTTATATTTCTGCTTAAAGAGAGGTGTTTTGACAAAATAAAGTAGTCAGCTAGTATCATTGTCTAGTCTATTTACTAGACCATATTCTTCTTCCTTAGCAAACATATTTTGTAAATATGATGTAATTTCTTTTACCTTAGGATCTTTTGATTCTAATAAAAAATCTATAAAACATTTTTGTTTACCAAAAGTACTTGGAACGCCGTGAGGTTTTCGAAAGTAAAAAAATCTATCGTCTTGGTAATGAGTTATTTCCATGATAATTTATATTAACTAATATGACTTTATTGTAAGGTTGTTTTCTTCTTTTTCAAATAAAAAAACCCATCCTGCAGGACTGCTAGGAGGGGCTTTATATTTAATATTTAATATTATTAGTGATTTTTGTTTGTTTTTCTCCATTTACCTGAAATAATGTATGCCAATGGAGCTGCTATAAATATAGATGAATAAGATCATGCTATAACTCATACTCATATTGCAAAAGAAAACGCTTTAATAACTCATGATCCAAATATAAACATGGCTAAAACTACAAGTAATGTAGATACAGATGTACCAATGGATCTTTTCATAGTTTGCCACAAACTATCTTCAAATACCTTACTGTGAGAAACATCTTTTCCTGTTCATTTATTTTGAAGATTTTCTCTTATTCTATCAAAAATTACAATTGTATCATTGATACTATATCACATTGTAGTTAGTATTGCTATTATAAATATTGTATCTATTTGTACTGTCGAATTTATAGACATCCATATTCCATAAGCTCATGCTGGTATAGATATATCAAATATCATAGTAGCTATTGTTACAAATGCTAATATAACCGGTGATATATAATTTCTAATAGCTGAAAATGAAAACATCATATATATGATAATAAATATCAGACCAACTATCAAAGCTCTAAGTGCTGCTTTTTGCATATAAGATCAAACACTAGGTCATGTAATAGTTTGTTGTATTATATCGTCATTAGAAGATATCATTTCATTTTCAAGCAAATATGTTTGTATCTTTTTTGATAAATCAGAAACCATTTCATCATTTGAAACTTTGGTATGAATTTTTAATATTGTGCTATCTGATTCTGCTTCTACAGACACCCTTATATCTTCATAATTTTCTTGTGTTAAATATGCTTCTATATTTGATTTTGTTTCTTGCTCTGAAAGTTGTCAAGCTACTCACAAACTTACTCATCAAGTAAATTCTTCTGAAAATCTTGCACTTGAAAAAAATATTATTCGAGAAGTGACCATTAATCAAAGTCATATTAAAACCCACATTCGTGATTTTTTCATTATTGAAAATCTCTTTTCCATTTTTTAATCAACATTAAAAATAAAATTCGTTAGTGCATTTTGTAAAGATTTTTTGTAAAAATTCAATAGAATAAAGTTTTTAGAAAAAATTTTATATTTTTTTTCATTCTAATATTGTATAAAAATTTTTTGCAGCATCTTCTTGTGCTTTCTTTTTGTTTGTACCAAATCACTCTGATTGTTTTTTTCACAAAACAAATATTTCTGATTTATACAACAACACATTTCATTTTTCATCAATTTTATCTTCACTATCTATATATTCTGGTATTTCTTTATGAAGTTTTTGTATGATTTCTTGTATCATTGTTTTGTAACTTTTTACAGGATTTTTGTCAATTTTGTCATACATTGTATATATGTAGTTTTTTACAAAATTTTCTGCTTCTTCGTATCAAAAATCCAAAAATATATATCAAATTAGAGCTTCTAGTGCGTCTGAAAGAATAGAGTTTTTTTCTCTTCATTTCATCTTTTCTTCTCATCTACTTATTAATATTTGTTGATCTAATTTTATGTTTCTGGCTACATCAGCCAAAGTTTCTTCTCTAACTAAAGCTATTTTGTATAATGTCATATCTGACTCTTCCATTTCAGGATGATCTAAAAAAAGAAACTTACAAATAACTGCTCATAAAACTCAATCTCACAAAAATTCAAGCCTTTCGTTGTGTTTTCATATATTTTTAAAGTCTGCTGCAAAAGATTTGTGTACAAATGCTTGTAACAAAAGATATTCGTTTTTTACATTTTTTGTATCTATTCACAATCATTTTACATAATCAAATAGATTGTCTTTTTGTTCTAAAACTGATTTTGGAAGCATGATTTTGTTTGAAAATTAAAATATTATTGGATATAAACAAGGACATTTGTTTTTCATATATTAATTTTACAGCAAATTATTTGGTATGTTTACTACTTCTCATAACTAAATGGTGTTTGTAAAATATGGTCTATAAAATCATTTCAAAGTATTATTTCCATATCATACTCTAACTCTTGTCATGTCATAATTTGTCATCTTTCTACAATATTAATTGGGAAAAAATATTGTAAAGTACTTATTGTGTTATTATATTTTTCTCAATAAGTTATAACCTTTGTTTGTTCAATCTTTTCTTCAGAGTTGTCTATATCTTTTATTGTAAAACCATACTTTTTCATCTTTACCGCTATTTTGTTTGCCCATCAGGTGGGAGATTTTCAATTATTATAAGCATAATTTTTGTCTATTCAATTTTTTACCAAAATTTTTGGATTTTCTATAAGATATTCTTGATTGTGGCTTACAAAAAATACAAAATTATTTATATACTCATAAAAGGATACATTGCTTGGCGTAGATCAATTTGGTACCATAATAGCCATACCTCAATAAGCATCTCTATTTCAATTATAAAGAAAACATCAAGCATCTGTCATAGCATAAGACCTATAAGAACAATAAGTATTTAAACCAAAAGAAAATATATTTTCAAAATTATATGCATATTTAAACATTCATATCATTTCCTTTAATTTAACATTTGTAGTAACCATTTTTGTATATGTGTTGTACATTTCTTTTAGTTTACCAACATTTGTAATATTTTTCTTTTGTAATGCTGTATTTATTACAGCCTTTATAATATCTTGTTGTCTTTGAGATCTAGAAAAATCTGATGTTGTATGTCTTGATCTAGCATACATAAGAGCTGTATCTCAGTCTAACGTCTGTTGACCAGCCGGTATGTGAAAAGTAATATAACCTAAATTACCATCAGGATAAGTAGTATCGTGAATACTATTTGGAATATACATTTCTACACCACCCAAAGTATCTACAACATCCTTAAATCACTGAAAATCTACTACAGCATAATAAGGTATTTGTAATCCAACTATTTCTTCAACTTTTGTAAGTAAGTTTTGAGCTCAAGATCAAATATTTTTTTCTTTATTGTATCAACGTGCAAAAAGTCAATTTATTCTACCATTGTAACCAGTAGATACAATATAAAAATCTCTAGGTATAGAAATCATTGTTACAGCTCAAAGTTTTGGGTTCCATGAAGCAACTATCGTTGTGTCAGCTAAATATCAACCATGGTGATTTTCTCATCAAATACCTACAAGCATAATATTTACATTTCAAAACTCATCTTTAATCATTTCTTCTCATAGGTTGTTGCTAACTGTTTTTACGGTAGATTGTCATAAAAATCATAATGCTATCTGAGCTCATCTAACCAAATATTTACCAAAAATTACCACCAAAACTATACACCCAATTAATATAAAATATTTTATTAAATTGGAAAAAGACCAAAAATTTTTAGATTTTCAATTATAATTTTCAAATTCTCAAATTTTTACATGATTAAACTTCTTTTTCATTTATTTTATATTTTTGTTTAAAAGATTAAAAATCTATTTGTCATTCATGATTGTTTGTAAAGAAAAACTATCTCACAGAATTTGTTGTCACAAAACATAGCTTTCTGGTTTTTTTATATTTGTTTTATCTATTTCTTGAAATAGATACTGACCGTTTATGTCTATTTGAATATTTTTTTCAAGGTCTGATCAATAAATCAATATAGGAGAAACACTAAATATAGAATTAATTTGTATTTCTTGTCGGTTATTTTTAGTTTTAGGATAAAGTTTCAAATATATATTAAACATTTCTTTGATGTTTAACAAACTAGAAAAAGAAACTTCTATGTTTTTTTTATTAAAACTAAAATTTACTTTTTTAATTTTTTCTGCTTGTTTTTTTTCTTGTATTTTAATTTCAGAATCTTTTGGTCAAATAAATCATTTTATATTATATTCTTTGTCTTTTAAAGACACTAACATCTTTTGAATTTTTAATATTATTTCAGAATTTGAATTTATAATAAAAAGTCATTCAAAATCTTTTATTTTATAGTGATTATTTTGATTTAAAGTATTTAATGACTGTGGAGAAAAAGTAACCTTATATGCCAAGTTGTTTTCATATGTTAGTGTCTCTAATTTTTGAAAAGTGCCTGAAGACGAAAGAATATTTAGTGTGTTCCTAATATTATTGTAAGTGTTGTGTACAAAAAAATTGTTTTGTTTTTCTACTTTAATCCACTTATCTTTTATGTTGTCAGATATTATATTGATTAAATCTCATTGAAAATTTCATCTTCATATATTTATATTTGGATTTTTTATTTTAAAATAAGAATCATTTTCTATTGATATATTGCTTATTTTTCAAGAAATCAAACTTTCTTGTTGTTCACTTTTGTCCCAAAAATAAGAATCTAGACTTAACGATGAAAGGCTCTTTTTTTGTTGATAGTTGATAGATCAAGAAATATCTAAAGCTGAGTTTAACTTAAAATCTTGATTTTCTCAAAAAATATCTAAATATATTTCAATATTTTTTAATCAAGAAAATCACAATAAATTTAAAGAATTGTTTATTTCTTTGATTTCTTTTACAAAAAGGCTGTTTGTTTGTTGAAAATCTAAGTTTATTTTTTCATTTTTTGAGCATCAAACAAAAAAAAGACTTAGAAACAAAAAAACTATAAAATATTTTTTCATAAACATAAAACAAAAATAAAGATTAAAATGAATATATAAAATATGTTTTAATTTTCAATAATATAATTTGAGACATATGTCAATTTTTGATTTAATTTTATATGATTTTTTTTGACAAAATTTGTATTTATAATTATAATTTAAATGTATAATTTATTTTGATAAAAATCTAAATGGAAAACCCAGGAATAGATATTGAACAAATTTTGGCTTTAATAGCCAAAAATCCAAACATTTCTGACCTTCATTTGTCTGGATGAGAAGTAATTTCTTATAGATTAAATGGGGAAATTGTTAGAGAAGAAAAAGCATGAAGAATGACAGGAGAGGCTATGGAATTAATTTTGAGACAGCTGTTTCAATGAAACCCACAAAGATTTGATAAGTTTCTTTGAGACAAGGAAGCTGATTTTGCATATATTGCAAAAGATGAAACAGCCTATAGAATTAATGCATATATGAAAACATGAAGAATTGGTATTGTAATGAGAAAAATTTGAAGAGATGCTAGAAAATTGCATGATCTTATGTTTACAAATGTTGCAGATAGCATTAGACAAAATGTTTTGTCCAAAAAGAAATGATTATATTTGGTGACAGGTCCTACTGGTAGTGGTAAATCTACATCTCTTGTTGCTATGTTGGAAGAAATAAATCAAAATAGGCCAGAAAATTTAATAACAATCGAAGATCCTATAGAATATGTTTTTGAACCAAAAAAATGTATTGTATCACAAAGAGAAATATGACATGATACTTGGTCTTTTGCAAATGCACTAAGAGCTTCTATGAGACAAGATCCTGACATATTGTTTGTTTGAGAAATTCGTGATCAAGAGACAGCTGAGGCGGTTTTAAATTTGGCTGAAACAGGTCATTTAGTTTTCAGTACATTACACACTAATTCATCATCACACACTATAAATAGGTTTATATCTTTCTTTCCACCTGATATACAATGAAGTATAGCTGAAAGATTGTCTGAATCTTTGGTTGGAGTGCAATCTCAAACATTGGTAAAAAGCAAAGACAAAAGTACAAGAGTATGAGTTTTTGAATTAATGTTGAATACTCAATCAGTAAAAACAAATATCAAAAAGAAAGATGTAGATCAAATAGATAGTATTATTGAGACATCAAATATGATTGGAATGATTACATTGAAACAATATGCCGAAAACTTAGTTAATAAATGAATAATTGATCCAAAAGAAGTAGAATGGTTGTTGAACAAGACATCAAAAAATGATAAATAATATTTTAAATTTAATTTAAACTAAAAAATGGCTAATACAGAACTTATAAAACAAAATCTTCCTGAAGATTTATGGAAAATAGCAATGGATTTTAATATTCCTGATTCTTTTTTGGAAAAAGAATCAGATCTTGTAGCTTTGGTTTTAAAATCTAAATCTTTGGCAAAAAAGGAAGAAAAACAAAGTTGGTTTAACCTTGTTCCTATGATGAATCAAGATCAGGTTGAAAAACTTAGAGATATTTTAACTAGAGAAAAAAATAAAATCGCTGAAATCGAAGCAAAATATGAAAAGAAAAAAGAAGAAATAAAAGAAAAATATCAATCAAGATTTGATGCTGTGGAATATAATAAGAAAATGGAAAAAATGAAAGATAAAGAAGAAGATATTAGAGAAAAAGAAGTAGAAGAGGCTGAAAATTTACTTGAAAACTTATAAAAAATGTCTGTGACAAAAAGAAAACACAGAAAACATATATTTATTTATATTCTTACTTTAGTTTTTTCTATAGGAAGTGTTTTTTTGTTAAGTGAAACTTTTGCACAAGATTTGATGGAACAGGCATTTAGTACTGCAAGATCTTATGATACTATTGTAGATTTGTGAAATACAAAAGACGCTGTATGAAATGAGGTTTTGAGAGAATCTGTAACTGTTTGAGTAAATAATAATAATATGTGACAATGATGTTTTATAAATTGACAACATACACCCGTAAACGAAACACAATGTGCAGAACAATGATGAGATTGGAATATACAAGCTATGAATGTTTGATCTAAGGCACCATTACTTGTTAGAATAACGAAATTTCTTTTGAGAATGACAATTGTATTGTCTGTTACTATGATTATTTTTACCTCTGTAAAATATTTAATAGAGGTTTTAAGTGGAAAAGATTGGAAATCTGCAGCAGCTAAAAAAGATATAATGCGAGTAGCTGGTGGTGTAATAATAGCTTTGATGAGTGTGGGAATAATAAATTTAATTGTTTCTATACCCAAAAGCAGTATAAAAACTAGTGATGATTTAAATGATTTTGAATTTTGATGTCAAATAGATGCAACTATTGTTGATGGAAATAATTTTGTTAAATGGGTTTGTGATAATGTATATTTTTCTTGAGTTTTGTGAGAATTAGATGAAGATAGATTAAATTCTGATAAATGTTATATAGAATATGAAACACAAGCAAAATGTGACTTTTTTAATGGAAAGCGCTGAACTGTTTGAGAAAGAAGAGATAGGTGTTATATTACAAATAAAAATAATTTAGAAAGCTTTTGTGTAGAAGAAATGTGATGAAATGTGGTAAAATAATTTAATTATTAAAAATAAAATGAAAAAAATATTTTTTAAAATAGTTCTTTGATTTACTTTGTTGGGTTTTAATTTGGCTAATGTTTTTGCTATTACACTACAAGTTCCTACTCCTAGTGGACAAGAAGATATTGTGGTAACATGACCAACTCAAGTAGAAAGTAACGAAAGCACAATATTTGATATAATACAAATAATAAATGATTATTTGTGGTTTTCTATAGCTGGTATAGCTATGGTAGTACTGATATCTGCATGAATAAAACTTATTTTAGCTGAATGAGATAAAGAAAAAGTAAGTTCAGCAAATAGAATGGTAATTTCTTCTATAATAGCGATTTTTGTAGCTATGGTATCTTATGCTATTATAAAACTTGTTATAAATTTATTTTAAATAATAAAAAAATGGAAATTAAACATCCTATAATTTGGTGAATAGTTATTTTTATAGTATTTTCTGTGGTAGGTTTTTTGATAGGATTTTTTAAAAAACCAAAGAAAAAATAATATTTAAGCAAACTGATTTTCTATATGCTCTGATATTTTCTTATATCATTTTTTGTTTAAATGAACTCAATCATTTGCATATTCATTAGATGCTATCTGTACACTGTTATTAAAATCTAATAGTGGTAGGTTTTTTTCTTTTGAAAAATCTTTTATAATCTTATTAATTTTGTCTGTTTCTTCTTTTTGTTTTGATTTATTATAAGGAATAGCAGATAAAACCAATTGTACTCATTTAGAATCTAAGTATGTTTTAATTTTTTCTAAGTTTTCTTTTAGAGATCAAATTTTATTTTTTGTAATATCATTGCTTCATGTATAAAGAATTAATGATTTTTTACCCTCCAGATCTAAACTAGATATATTGTTGTACAACTGTCATGTGTCATATCAATCATAATGATTTGTTTTACCTGAGAATCATGATAAATAAATTCCTCATACATGAGAATCTCAATATATTATTGTTTCAGATGTGTTTTGTGCTAATATTTCATTATTTTTAATTTTTTCTTGCTCAATTGATGATAAATACTCGTTGGCAAATCATTCATATTTTTTTGGCGCACTACTCATTCAGTTGATAATACTTCTTGCATTATAAAAATCTGTTTTTTGATCGTTTATAAAATCAGATAGCTTCTTTCATGTGAATGTTCCATTTTTCATTCAATATACAAGTATAAATGCTGCCAAATCGTTACTTTCTATTATTGTATCAGGATTTTTGACAAGATCTAAATTTTCTTCTGTCAGGATTTCTCCATTGTTATTTTTAAATTTTAATCAAGATTTTTTTATTATCTTGGTGAATTTTCTGTAATTTCATTTGTGTGTCAATTGAACATATCACCTTCCATAAAATCAGTTTTTTCAATATCTTTTGTCCTCTCATCATTTTTCTCGTGTATTCTCAAAATTACACTCTCATTTTACTGTAGCCAAT